>DATEGJ010000270.1:0-3319 GCA_035280105.1 Thermoplasmata archaeon | reverse complement strand
GGAGGACCGCGCGCACGATGTTGTATTCCTGCGGTGCCTCCCCATCGGTGCAGTATTCGATTCGCACAACGTCGCGTTTGCGGTTGATGATGCCTTCGGTGAAGAGGAACCCCGCAGCGAGCTCGAAGTCATTGCCCGGTGTCCGCATCGTGACGGACAGGGAAGTCGTCGTTCGGTGTTCCCTGTCGCCGCTCTCGACGCGGATTTCCATCGGCTCCTCCGAAGCGAGCCGATCGTTCTCTTCCTTCGGACTGCCGGCGCGGACCTTCCACACCTTCGCGGTCGTGGTCGGACCGGGGCGGTTCATCGTAATCCTCCGGTCGCGGGGGCAATTCGGACCAGCGTGTTGTAGTCGGGCATCTCGCATTGCGGATCCACAATTCCGCGGCGAATCAGGACGTTTCCTTCGGGCCAATACATCTGGACGTTCCTCGGACGGATCGGCGCAAATCGACAGAGGCCGCGGTACGTTCCGATGTCGTTCGAGACGTCGACCACCTCGCCCTCACGGATTCCGATCGCCTTCGCGTCCTCCGCGCTCATCAAGATCTCTCTCCGACGCGCGCCGAGGAGCGGGTCGAGGTCGGCCTGGACCATCGAGTTGAATTGTTTTCCGCGGCGCGTGCTGAGAACGAAGAATCCGTTCGGGATGTCGCTGTCCGGGAGGCGCACTGGCGTGAACCGCGCGCGCCCGTCGGCGGTAGGAAAGACGCCGCCCTCACAGAGCCGCTGACCGCCGTATTGGAACGCGTCGCCTTTCTCTCGAAGGTTCTGGATCCCATAGTATGTCGGGATGGCCTGCGCGATTTCGGAACGGATTGCGTCCGCGTTGTCGAAGTGGATGAGGTCGCGGGCCTCTGGCCGAACGGCTTCCGCGAGACGCATGAAGATCTCCCATTCCGCAAGGCTCTCTCCAATCCGGCGTCCAGGGATCTCGGGGGAAAAGTACACACGCCGTTCGGTCGAGGTCTCGGTGCCTCCACCGCGCTGCTCGTACCGCGTCGCCGCGGGAAACAGGAGGGCGGTATCGGCCGGCTCGACGAGCATCGACGTCGTGAGGACGAGATCTTGATGGATTCGCAGCGGGATTCGTTCGAGCGCCTCGCGTACGAACTCGGGTTCTGGCAGGGTCTCGAGAAAATTCCCGCCCGCGATGTACATCACATCGAGGAGACCCTCGTGGGCCGCGTTGATCATCCCGACCGCGGTGCGACCGGCACACGTCGGCGGTCGGAATCCCCAGATTCGTTCAAGTGCCTCCGCATTGGCTCCGCTGACCGAGAGTCCGAGACCGTACGCGGCGGGTTGTGCGCCCATCTCGGAGCCTCCTTGCACTCCGCTGTGGCCGCGGATCGGCATTAGACCACATTTTTCCCGTCCGACAATCCCGCGGGCGAGTCCGAGGTTCATGATCGCCTTGACATTGTCGACCCCGAATCGGTGGTGCGTGATGCCCATGCTCCACACGAAGACGGCGGTCTTCGCCTCGCCGTACATTTTCGCGAATTCGAACATCTGGTCCCGAGACGTTCCGGACTGCCGTTCGAGTTCGTCCCAAGTCTCGCGGTCCAACACGGCCTGGAGGGCCTCGAACCCACTCGTGTGGTGCTCGACGAAATTCTCGTCGACCCATCGATTCGCGATCATGTGCTTGAGGACGCCGCTGATGAAGGCGATGTCGCCGCCCGTGTGGACCGGGAAGAACGCATCCGCAAAGCGAGTGCCGAACAGAGCGCTCCTCGGGACCGACGGGACCCAGTACCGCTCGAGCCCCGGTTCGCGGACCGGATTCACGACTGCGATCTTCGTGCCAGCTTTCTTCGCGTAGTACAGATACTTCGTCGTCACGGGCTGGTTGTTCGGGACGTCAGAACCGAAGAACACGATCAGATCGGATCCGATCCAGTCGGCGTACGAGCATGTGGAGGCCGCGACGCCCAGCGTGTCCTTCATCCCGGTTGTGCTCGGCGAATGACAGGGCCGGCTCGAGTTGTCAATGTGGTTCGTCCCGAGGAACCGCGCGACCTTGTTCGCGACGTAGTACGATTCGTTCGTCATCCCTCGCGAGGTGATGAAGAAGGCGAGCCGGTCCGGAGTGGTCTCCCGGATGCGCGCCGCCGCAACGTCGAGGGCTTCCTCCCACTTAATCCGTTTGAAACCGGGATCTCCGCGGCGTCGGATCATCGGATACGGAAGTCGTCCGAGCGCCCGAAGGTCCTTCGACGACCGAGATTTCAGGCGATCCAAGTCCTCAAGGACTCGAATGTCAAGCGCACCCATCGTGTTCAGGGGAAGAAGATTCAATCGAACGGTGCAAAGGTGGATTCCCTTCATCGTGAAGTCGCGCATCCCGTACGTTCCTAGCGCGCAGCCGTCGCAGACGCCGTCGCGAAGAATCCGCCACGTGAAAAGGGGCGCGTGTTTGTTCTCCCAGGCCGTCCGGATGACTTCGCGATAATTGTGAGGCTTCGTAAATCCGAGTCCGAACGGGATGGGGCTGACTCGATCGGGGGCCTTCCTGCCCTCCCTCGACGACACGATCTCGGGAAGCCGATGCGGCTTATCTTCCTTATCGGGAGAGTTCGGCGGTCATGACCGCGGCTTTACGTCGCGCGGGGCCATCCGGCTCCCGTGATGTCGGCCCTGATCCTGGCTGGCGGAGCGTCGAGCCGCTTCGGAAAATCGAAAGCGCTCGTGGAGGTTGCAGGCCGCCCCTTGTTAGCGCACGTTGCGGGCGGAATGCGTTCCCTCGCGGACGAAACGATTGTGTCGGTTTCGGACGAGGAATCGGCCCAACAACTTCGACAAATCCTCCCGCAGGCGATGTTTGTCCAAGATGAACGGCGCAACCGGGGTCCCATCGAAGGATTCCTCCAAGGTTTCCGCAAGGCGCGCGGGGAGATCGTTCTGGTGGCCCCGTGCGATGCTCCCCTCATCCGACCCGACACGTACCGGATTCTCCTTGGAGTCCTTCGCGATCACGATGCCGCCGTACCGCGGCTCGATGTCTTTGATCCGGTGCGAGCTGTGTATCGACGGTCGGCTGTCTTGAACGTCCTAGCAGAAACAGAGGTCAACTCCCCTTCCGCACTCGTCGATCGGCTTCGCGCGACGTTCGTCGGCCCGGATCAACTCCGCGCCGTCGACCCGAAGCTTGATTCATTCCTGGATGTCAACACCCGAGGCGACCTCGAGGAAGTTCGCCGCCGTATCAAGAGCGAAAGATCCATCCGATTGCGTCGGATCTAAGGCCCAACCCTGCCGATTCCTCGGAAGAGCGCGCGGATCGCATCGATGTGTTCCTCTCGCTTGATTTCCT
>DATEGJ010000269.1:0-2953 GCA_035280105.1 Thermoplasmata archaeon | reverse complement strand
TCCTCGAGAAGAAGAAGCGAACGAAGGAGGAGTCGGACACGATGATCCACATGGCCCACGCCTCCCGCTACCATTGGGGGGTCGTTGGCGGACCCAAGCAGCTCGCGATTGGCGAATGGCAGATCTCCCGCGTCTATGCGGTGCTCGGACGACCGGAGCCAGCCCTCTTCCACGCGGAACGATCCCTCGAAATCTGCAAAGCGAACGCGATCGAGGACTTTCCGCTCGCGTACGCCTACGAAGCGCTCGCCCGAGCCTTCGCGATTGCAGGGAAAGAGCGCCCGCGCACCGCATGTCTGCGACTCGCAAAGCTCGCCGGCGCCAAGATCCGCGAGGCCGATGAGCGCGCGCAATTCTTCGAAGACCTTCGGACCGTCCCTCGGACGCGGCGCGCTTGAGGTCCTAGGCTTTCGGGACGAGGCGGGCCTCCTCGACCCGCCAGACGCCGGAGGTCCCGCTCCATTCCGCGTGGGCTTGGAGGACCTCGACCCGTTGATGGAACAGCGGCCCATCGAGGACCAACGTCTCGAACTCGCCTCCTTCGCCGCACGGATGGATGCCTCGCGTTTCGTTCAAGTGCAACAACTCATCGACGACCTGGTCGTCCCACGGTCGGCCGAGCCAGCTACCATCCAGCCCCTCTGCCGACACACTCGAGAAGACGATTCGCATCCCGGTCGCCAAGTAGTCGTGGACCAGTCGTCGCGGGTCGCGGCGCCACAGTGGCGCGAAGACGCGGAGACCGAGCTCGTGCGCGACGAGGTTCACGCGCTCGTGTTGATAGTCCGACGCGATCGCGCCGACGACGATGCCATCGACATCGATTTTCCCGAGAATCGTCCGGAGCGCGGCGAGCTCACCGTCTTCGCCTGGGGTTGCGATCTCTCGGACGATCGGGCGGTCCATCGCCTGCGCGAGAAGCGGCGTCAAATGGATGTTCGGCACATGGAAGAGCATCGAATCGCGATCCCGCGGCACGATCGAAAGGAGATGGGTCACGTCCCATCCCCGTTGGGTCGCGACGTATGCCGCTTACGTCGAGTCCTTACCTCCGGAGAACAACGACGCGACGCGCATCGGATGATGGAGCCCCATCGGAGCGAAAACCTTGTCGCCGTCCGATCAACCTTGTTTAAGGTTAACTTCGGCGTCACGAGGCCACCAACGATTTATGGCCCCCGCGCGGATTCCGCCGCGTGCGCCTCGACGAGATGACTTCCGAGGAATTCGCCGGCATCCTCAAGGATCCGGTCGTCCTGTTGCCGGTCGGCGCCCTCGAGGAACACGGCCGTCATCTGCCCTTGGGCGCCGATCTCATCCAGCCGCTGCACGCGCTTGACGAGGTCGCGCGACGCACGGGGGCCTACATCGCTCCGCCGATTCCGTACGGCGTCTGCACGACCTCGCGACCGTACCCGGGGACCGTTAGCGTCTCCGTCGATTCGCTGAAAGCGTTCGTCCGCGATGTGTTGTCCGATCTCGTCCGGAACGGCGTGCGGCGCGTCATGATCGTGAGCGGCCACGCCGGCCGGGAACACATGATGGCGTTGCGCGCGGCGGCCCAGGAAGTCGTGGACTTGGGAGTCGGCCTCAAGGCGACAGTCCTGTCGGATTACGACATCATCTACGCGACGGAGGGCGTCCTGCCGGAAGGCGACGGCCACGCGGGCGCGGGCGAGACCTCACGCATCCTGACGGCCCGTCCCGATCTCGTGAAGGGAAGGAGCCCCGCGGGCAAGAACACGATTCCCCCGTACGCGGTCATCGACGATCCGCGCAAGTACTGGTCGGGGGTCACGGGGGATCCATCGAAGGCGACGAAAGCCCTCGGCGACACGCTCGACCGATTGGTGATCGATGAACTCGTGAAGCTCGTCGAGGAACTCCGCCGGAGGGCGTGAATGTCGTCCGCGGACGATGCCAAACGGAACGCCGCCGACGCCGCCCTCAAGTACGTCAAGTCGGGCATGGTCCTTGGGCTCGGGACCGGATCGACGGCGCTTCTCTTCCTCGACGGGGTCGCTCGACTCATCCGGGATGGCGCGGACTTGAAGGGTGTGCCCACGTCCTTCGCGACCGCGGACGCCGCGAAGCAACGCGGCATCCCGCTCACGTCCCTTGAGGAATTCCCGCGGCTCGATCTGTGCGTCGACGGCGCCGATGAGGTGGACCCAAAGCTAGATCTCATTAAGGGACTTGGCGGCGCGCTGTTCCGCGAGAAGATTGTGGCCTGGGCCTCGAAGCGGTTCCTCGTCATCGTCGACGAATCGAAGCTCGTCCCGCGCCTAGGGACGAAGGCCCTGGTGCCCGTCGAGGTCCATCCGTTCGGATGGAAGAACGCTCTGCTCGGGCTCGAGGACCTTGGCGCGCGGGTCGAACTCCGGAAGCGGGACGGCGAGACCGTCCGGACCGACAACGGGAACCACATCCTCGACGCGCGCTTCGCGCCGCTGAAGGCCCCGCCGAAACTCGCGACCGCGATCTCGGCGATCCCTGGCGTCGTCGGTCACGGCCTCTTCCTCGATATGGCGGACGCCGTCCTCGTCGGCTCGCCAAAAGGGGTGCGGACGCTCCGCGCTACGCGAACGTCTTGAGTTTCTTCCGGTTCGCCTCGATCCGATCGATCTTCGCCTGCTCTTCGCGGTCGATCTGGGCGAGGATCTCGGACCACGGGACGCTCATGCGGTACGAATGGACGGGGCGACCCTTCCCTTCCTTCTTGATGTCCCTCTTGTCGACCCACTTGCGCCGCCGGAGCTCCTGCATCGCGATGCTGACTTCGGGCTGCCGCAGGCCCGTGGCCTTCTCGATCTCGACGGAGGTCGTCTCGTCCCGCTTCGACAAGAATACAAGGGTCTTCGCGATATTGCGCGACAGGCCCGTCTCAATGAGCAGGTCCACCAGGGTCTCGTCCCGGCGGCTGAGGCGGACTTCCCTGCTCATTCTATCTCCC
>DATEGJ010000268.1:0-3266 GCA_035280105.1 Thermoplasmata archaeon | reverse complement strand
TCCCTCGACCGATTCGCCGATCAGATGTCCTTCAACGAGGCGATGCAGGTCGTCAGCTACATGGTCCTGACGATCGTCCAAGGTGTCGTCGATCACCTGAGCAAGTCGTACCTCACGACCCTCGCCGAGGAAGTCGAAAGCGCGGCGAAGGAGATCGAGGAGCAGAACAACCACGCAGTCCACGTCGAGGTCGCGGCCCCCGAGACGGTCCAGGCGACCTGGGACCTCGGACCCGTCGCGTTCGACGACCAGGGCTTCATTGGCCTTCGGTGAACGATCACGTAGATCCTCCCCCAACCAAACGCCCACCCGCGAGGGCTTCGGGCGAGCTCCGTCGCAAGACGGGGCGCGGCCCTCGCGACCTCTTTCTTTCCGGCCATCGGAAAGGGCGTCGCCATCGGTCGCGAGTTAACCTTAAACAAGGTTGACTGGTACCGGCGGCGAATCTTCTTCGCAGGGTCACTGAATCCCGCTGCATGGCCGGGGTCACCGCCGACGCGTCGTCGAGCGCGGCCCGCGTGTCGATCTTCAACCTTGCGTGGCCCGTGATGGTGTCGAATTTCCTGCAGACCCTCACGACGACGGTCGACCTGATCATGGTCGGCGCCCTCGGGGCGGAGGCTCCAGCCGCCGTCGCGGCCGTCGGCTTCGGTAGCACGTTCATCTTCCTATTCTTCAGCGTCATGATCAGCGTGAGCGGGGGGACGATCGCTCTTGTCTCGCGCGCGATCGGCGCGAAGGACATCGACGAAGCGAACCACATACTCGAGCAGAGCTTGGTCCTCGGCGCGATCATGTCGCTGCCCCTCACGTTCGTGGGCATCGTGTTCGCCGAACCAATCCTCGCCGCGTTCGGGGCGGCCTCGGACGTCGTCGCCCTCGGGGGGTCCTACATTCGCATCATTTCGCTCGTCGTCTTCTTCCAGTTCATCGGGTTCCTCGGGAGTGCCGCGCTGCGAGGTGCGGGCGACACCGTGACGCCGTTGTGGATCGGGGTCCTCGTGAACATCGTGAATTTCGGGATCAATGTCAATCTGATTTTCGGGAACGCTTACGTTCCAAAGCTCGGAGTGCCCGGTGCGGCGATCGGCACGTCGATTTCCTACATCGTCGGCGCGATGGCCCTCATCGCGATCTTCGTTCGCGGGAAGCATGTACTGAAGCTCGATCTGCGTCGGCCGCAGCTGCACCTAGAGGCGGTGAAACGAATTTTCCGCATCGGGTGGCCCGCGGCCCTCGAGCAGATATTCTTGCAGGTCGCGTTTCTCCTGTGGGTCGGCATGGTCTTCGCTTTCGGGACGGAGGTACTGGCGGCCCACCAAATCGGCCTTCGGATCCAAAGTTTCGCGTTCATGCCAGGGTTCGGATTCGCCATCGCCGCTACGGCGCTCGTCGGCCAGAATCTCGGAGCTCAGTCCCCGGAGGCGGCGGAACGGAGCGGGTGGGAAGCCGCCAAGCTTTCGACGGTCGTCATGAGCGTCACCGCGTTGGGTATCTTCGTCCTCGCTCATCCCATCGCCCAGATCTTCATTCGCGATGAAACGGTCGTCAACTATTCGGTGACGTTCATCCGAATTCACGCGATCAGCATCCCGGCCGTCGGCGTGTTCTTCGCGATCGATGGCGCGCTCCGCGGGGCGGGCGACACCCGATTTCCGTTGATGACGTCCCTGAGCGGGATGTACGCGATTCGTCTTCCCCTCGCACTCCTGTTTGGCTTCGTCCTCGGATGGGGAATCGTCGGCGTCTGGATCCCGCTCGTCATCGAGTACTACTACCGCGCCGCGGTGATCGCGACGCACTTCCGTCGGGGAAAGTGGAAGACGCTGAAGGTGTGATGCCAGCAAGTTTTAAGCCGACGGGACCCTAAGCCGCGGCGGGTCGATCGGATTCCGAAAGATGTGCAGAACGAACGCGCGACGACCGCGTTTCGGCTCAACAAGGTCGGCGTGACCGGCGTGTTGAAACCGGTTCAGGTCCGACGACCGAATCGCGCGGTCACGTTGACTACGTCGCTCGATGTGTTCGTGGACTTACCGCCGGACCAGAAAGGCTCGCATCTCTCCCGCAACATGGAAGCGATCAACGAGGAAGTCGACCGCTCCGTGCGGGAGCCCGTCGGCAGCCTCGAAGAACTCACCGAGACAATCGCCCGCTCTCTCCTGAAGCGACACGAGTATGCGACGACATCGGAGGTCTGGGCGAGCGCGGAATATTTTCTCGAACGGACGTCCCCATCGGGCCGGACGTCCTTGGAACCATACCGACTCGTGGCTCGCGCAAACGCCCGACGCGGGCAGCGCGAGGTCGAGCGATCGATTGGCGTCGAGGTCGTCGGGATGACGGCATGTCCGTGCGCCATGGAGACGGTGCGGGACGACCTGCTGAAGGAGCACTCGGAGATCCGTGAATGGCCGGAGGGTGTGCCGATCATCACCCACAACCAGCGCAACCGCACGACGCTGATCCTCGAAGAGCCGCCGGGCCATGACGTCGAAGCGGACGAACTCATCGATATTGTGGAGGACTCACTCTCAGCGCCGACGTTCGGACTCCTGAAGCGACCCGACGAAGGCCGCCTCGTCGAGATGGCCCATCGCAATCCGAAGTTTGTCGAAGACGTCGTCCGCGATGTGCTCGACCATTTGCTGACGCGGTACCCGAAGATGCCGGATGGGACGCGGGTCCGGGTGAAGTCCGAAGCGGAAGAGTCGATCCACAAGCACAATGCGTTCGCGGAGCGCTCGACAACGTTCGGGGAGCTCCGCGCGCCGTGAGCCGCATCGGCAAACCCTGAAGGTTCCGGGCGACCTTCCGAGGCCGATGGCGGTCGCCGCCCTGTGCCACATCTGCTCCCGGCCGACCTTCATGACGTGCCGGACCTGCGGACGTCCGGCGTGCGATGAGCACATCGCGGGCAGCGTGTGCGTCGAATGCCGCGTCGGTCGGCGCGGTCGTGCCCCCGGCGTCCGGACGGGATGAGAGTCCTTCAGAGAAGCCGCTTCGCATCTTCTTTCTCGATGCCGAGCGCGCGCAGCGCGTACGTGAGGGCCTTGACGCGAATCAGGTCGCGCGTCTTGTCATCGAGGAACTGCTCCATCTTGATCGGTGCCTTTCGCGCGTATTGGATCGCGAACTCGGACCAGTAGAACGCCGCATTGTCCTCGTCGAGTTTCGCCGCAGCATTGTACTGCTCCTCCGCCTCGTTGAAGTGTCCCAGGTCGACGCAGAACGACGCGAGCGCGTCTCGGTACTGCGGATTCTCG
>DATEGJ010000267.1:0-2625 GCA_035280105.1 Thermoplasmata archaeon | reverse complement strand
GTGGTCCGGATCTTCGGATTGTCTTCTTCGACGTAGATCCGGATGACGTCTTTTCCATCCCTCTTGCCGATGCCGACTCCCACCACTCCGCGCATCTTCATCAGCCGCGCCTCGTGTCGGCGCTTGACGTCTTCGACCGCGGCCATCGGACGAACAAGGAGCAACCACGGCATAAACCCCTCGCGGGAACGCCGCAGGAGGTCGAGGTGTGAGGTTGACGAGGGGGCGTTCGCGGCTCACGGCGGAGGCGGGCGAATGAAGCCGTCCTGCATGAGGAACTGCGTCTCCTCGCGAGCTCGGCGGATCAGCGCGAGCGCTCCTTCGTAGAGGTCGTTGCGGCTCTTCTTCACCCTCGCGATTCCCTGGTCGATTGCTTTGAGGCCGACGGCGGTGGCCTCTCGAGCGAAGACCTCGATCTCTTCCATCGTGGGCACGATGTGCTCCTCATCGAGGCCTCGCTCTTCCGCGACGAGCGCCAATTCCTTTGCCGCGGCGATGCACATTTCGTCGGTGATGGTCCTCGCTCGGACGTCGAGCGTCCCTCGGAAGATTCCGGGAAACCCGAGGGAGTTGTTCACCTGGTTCGGGAAGTCGCTTCGGCCCGTGGCGATGACGCGAGCCCCCGCTTCGGCGGCTTCCCATGGCCATATCTCTGGTACCGGATTCGCGATGACGAATAGGACGGAATCGTCCGCCATGGTCGCGACCCATTCCTTCTGGATCACGCCGGGGCCGGGCTTCGAGGCCGCGATGACGACGTCGACGGCCTTCATCGCTTCCGGGATCCCGCCTTCCCTGTCTTCCCCGTTAGTCGACTGCGCGAGCTCCCACTTCTCCGCGTAGTCGGCGGCAGCCGCCCGCACATCCTCGCGGTGGCGGCCCACAATTCCTTTCGAGTCGACGAGGATGATGTGTCCGGGCTTCGCTCCGGCGGCGATCAACAGTTTCGCGGTCCGAATGTTCGAGGCACCCGCGCCGACGAGCGTAATCGTGGCGTTGGCCAGACTCTTTCCGACGACCTGGAGGGCGTTCAACACGCCAGCCACGTTGATCGTCGCCGTGCCCTGCTGGTCGTCATGCCATACGGCGATCTCGCATTCCTTCCGCAATCGGTCGAGGATCGCGAAGCACTTCGGTTGTGCGATGTCCTCGAGGTTCACGCCTCCGAACGACGGCGTGATCAGCTGGACCGTCTCGATGATCTTTTCCGGGTCCTTCGTCGCCAGCGGGATCGGGAACGCATCGACCCCGCCGAGGTACTTGAAAAGGAGCGCCTTGCCCTCCATGACCGGAAGGCCCGCTTCGGGACCGATGTCGCCGAGTCCCAGGACCCGCGTCCCGTCCGTCACCACGGCGACCTGGTTCCACTTGTTCGTGAGCGTCCACACCTTCTCCGGGTCCGCCTTGATGTCGAGACACGGCTGCGCAACGCCGGGCGTGTACCAGATCGCGAAATCGTTGAAGCTCCTCACCGGGACACGCGGAACGACTTCGATCTTACCCTGGTAGTACGGATGGAACTTCTCGGACTGCTCCTTCGGCAAGTTCGCGCGTTTCAGGTTTTCCTCGACCTCTTGCGGAGTTGGCGGACTGACGCGCTTCCGGTCCCCGCCTTTCTTTACCTCGACCATCGAACACCAAGAAGGAGGTGTCCGATGAGCATGCAAATCTCGCTTAAACTTTTGGTCGGTGTTGTCGACCGGTCGTCCCTAGGGGGTCGAAGTGCCACCGGAGTCACGAGACGAGAGAGCGTCGCCTCGGAGTCAAAGAAAGTTTATCCCTCGCGGTCGCCCTCGGACCGCTGTGCTCGTTGCGGTGGTGGATCGGGCCGGTCGCGGAGGGATTCAGAAGGTCAAGAGGACTTTCGAAGAGGTCCAACGGAAGTACACGGAGGAGGGCCACCGCCTGCGATGGCCGGTGTCCGCGGAGATCGTCCATATCCCCATTATGGGGGCATCGAAGTCGCTGAAGGACCGCCATACCCTCTTTGTCTCCGTCCGGGCCGTCGAGTCGGGCGTGCTCGACGGTTTGATCGCGCACGAGCTGGGTCACATGTTCCGAACGGAGGAGGAACACGCGTCGCACGATCCCGAAGTATACCGACAAGTCGGACAGGAAGTACGCATCCCGCGTCCGGCGGAAGCGGCATTCAGTCAGGCATTCAACCACGTTCAAGATATTTACGCAGACGACCTCGCGTTCATCGTCCTCGAGTCGGTTCGCGGTCGCATGTACGAGTTCTTCGCCGCGTGGATTGAGGGGAACTTGCAGTCGCAAGGCAAGAATCGGTGGCAGAACGTAGCGCTTGCGGTGACGAACGGATTCGCTATCGGAAACCTGGTGCGCCATGGGCTGATTGCGTCCGATGATCCGCTATGGGAACGAGCGCGAGGCTTCGATCGGTCGGCCGGATTCTCGGCTGTCGATCTCTTCGCGGAATTCTATGCGAACCTCCCAGAGAGTCCGTCCGCCGCCGTCTTCATCGGCGAGGTCAAAGGCCTTGCAAACCTGATGACGAAGGTCGTCGGCGCATAAGGTCCACAACGTTTAATAGCCGCGCGAAACTGACTCGATTCGCCTGAGGTACCTCCGTGGCGGAAGAGCTCGAGACCGCACAAATCCCCC
>DATEGJ010000266.1:0-5995 GCA_035280105.1 Thermoplasmata archaeon | reverse complement strand
CCCGTTGGTGGTCTCGTGGCTCGAGAAGTCGGAGAAGACCTCCCTCGAATTCTCGCCCGATGAGGACGTCTCCGTCGGCGAGGAACTCGACCTCGGCGACTCGCGAATACAAATTACCGCGATCGAGTCGGGCGGACGCCGGGTTCCGGGCGCGAAAGCGAAGGACGCTGCCACGCTCTGGGCAAAACGAATCGATCAGGTCCGGGTGAAGTTCAGTGTGAACAAAGGGAACCGCACCGTGCCGCACGAGGTCCTCGCCGCCCCGGACGAGGAGTTCGAGGTGGGCGAGATCGTCGACCTGGGCAGGGAACGCGCCGTGGTCCATCACGTCCGAACGCGCTTGCGTACCGTGACCCGAGGTCGCGTGCGAGCGGACGAAATCGTTCGGATGTACGGCCGGGTCGTCCGAGAACGCACGTCGCGGTAGACAGCTTCTAAGGCCTTCCGCGCAAAGGGTTAAGGAACACTGTTCATTCGGACTCCCAATGATCACGCTCCTCGGCGTGGGCCATGTGTTCGACATCGCTCCCGCGATCCGAGCGGAGGTGCTTTCTCGGAGGCCTCGGGTCGTCGCCCTGGAACTCGATCCCGTCCGATTTCAGGCATTGATGAGCCGCGAGACACGACACCGAGGACTCTCTCCGTTCGCGATCCTCGCGCAATTCCAGATGCGAATCGCGCGGCAGTACGGCGTCGAGGTCGGCGACGAGATGGTCGCCGCCGCGCGCGCGGCCCAGGAAATCGGGAGCGAGATCGCTCTCATCGACGAAGACTCGAGGGACGTCCTCCGCCGCGTTTGGCGGGAGATGTCGTTTCCGGAGCGGGCGCGACTGTTGATCTCGGCCCTTGGCGGATTCTTCGCCCGCAAGGAAACGGTCGAGGCGGAGCTGCAGCGGTTCTACCAAGACGAGCAATCGTTCATCGGGGAGTTCGCCCGCGAGCTCCCGACCGCCAAGCGTATCCTGATCGACGAACGGAATGCCGCCATGGCCCGCAAGCTTCGGCAGATCGCCGAGTCGAAGGGCGATGTTGTAGCGGTCGTAGGCGAGGGCCACGTCGACGGACTCGTGCAAGCACTGGCGGGCGTCCCTGTCCACGTGGTTCATCTCCAGGAACTGCGGTCCGTCTCGGCAGGACCTAACGCGAGCGCGAACGTCTCGGTTCAACTCTGACGCCGCGGTCGCCTCGGAATCCACCGCGGGACTGCCGCCGCATACGCTCGGTACGCATCTCCGAACCGGGCTTCGAGAGTCCGCTCCTCCTGTCGCATCGCGAAGTGCACGGGGATCGACAGGACGACGACAAGCGCCGCGGCGGACACGGAGCCGAGGAGGAAGCAGAGACCGAACAGGGCCGCGGCGTGGGAGAGGGCGATCGGATTGCGGGTCCACGCATACGGCCCTTGGACGACGAGGACCTGTGGGGGCAGCATCGGGTTCGGCGTTCCCCGTCCACGTCGGACGAAGAGAGAGAAGCACCAGGCGAGGCCGATCGCACCGACGAATAGGAACGGAAGGCCCGCCCACCGAACCGGCGCGGGCAGCGGCGGGACATGGAAGAGACCATCGACCTGGAGTCCGACCCACGGCACGCCACCGTAGAGGAGGACAAACGCGAACGCGATTTCGGCCCACGCGACCGCACGCCGTCTCATCGACTACCGCGAAGGCTGAGACCTATTTCTCAGATTTGGCCACATCAGTCCAAAGCGATCCGCATCCCTTCCGGGAACGCTTAAGGGCAATGGCACAATCGCCACATCGGATGACGAGCCAGGATCCGGTCAAAGAGGCGACCTCGAACTTCCTGCGAAGCCAATTCCAGACTTATTACAAGTCGACGAAACCGGCCCTCCCGCATCGGCTGGGCCGTCGTGAGTTTGGATTCATGTTTTGGACCCCGGGGATCGTCAAGCGGCATCTCGGGTTTTCGCGGGAGGAGGAACTCCGCTCCTTCCTTACTGACCACGTGCCAGCGCACGCCTATTATTCGTCGGCGTACTATCAGACGCCAAACGCACCCACGATGGAGGAGAAAGGGTGGCTCGGCGCCGATCTGATCTTCGATCTAGACGCTGACCACCTTCCCGGAGCGAAGGGCCTATCGTATCCAGAAATGTTGGAGGCGGTCAAGCTTGGAATCATCAAACTGTGGGACCGATTTCTCGAGTCGACGTTGGGTTTTGATGAGGGGAAGATGCGTATCGTGTTCTCTGGAGGAAGAGGCTATCACATCCACGTCTTCGACGATAGAGTCCTGGGAGCAGGGAGTCACGAGAGGCGGGAGATCGTCGATTTCATAACCGCGAAAGGACTCGATTTCGATACTGTTTTCAAAACCCAGGCGTTCGACAAGACTGAATTTCAAGGGCGAGTCCGTGTCAAGAAACTGCTGAAAGGGCCTTCGAAATCAGACCCGGGTTGGGCTGGATTGATCGCGGGCGGAATCGAAGCCTTCCTTACCTCACTCGAGCCGCTCTCGAAAAAAGATTGCATCGAATTACTCAGTTCGTACCCCGGCCTGACTGTTGAAACCGCAGTCTCACTGTACGACAATCTGTTCAAGGTCCGGGCAACCACGCCGAGGACCATTAGGGGGATCGACCGTGTTCGCGAAGGAAACCTCGAAGCGCTCACTGATAAGAATCGAGACGCCCTCACGAAAATAATCGTCGCCATGGAGCAGGTGCCACTCGATGACAAGGTGGCGATCTCGCCTCAGGAGATCCGAAAGTGGGACGAGCTACGGCAACGAGGGGAAACAGACGAGCCCGTAACTTCAGACATCAAACGGCTCATCCGAATGCCGTCCTCGCTCCACGGCAAGACTGGCTTGCAAGTTATCCCACTTGCCCGAGACGCCCTCGACGACTTCCGCCCGCTCCGTGACGCCGTTCCGGTCGTATGGTCAGATGACCCGATCCGGATGAATCTCAAGAACAAATTCAACATGGAGATTCGAGGCGAAGCGTTTGATTTGGCTCCCGGAGTAAGTGACATACCTCATTACTTGGCCATCTTCCTCGCGGCCAGGGGACTCGCCACGGTCGTGCCAGAAGCCCAGGACGCCACACCGCCGGGTCGAAAACAATAGTCATTTCTGAGAACCAGAACCCATGGCTTTTGACACCCACCGGATGTGGTTCTTCAACCACACATAACTCGCCACGTTCTGAGTAGTGGACGTGGCAGACTAGAGGCACTCGCCCATGTCGGGGTACTACGATCGACTCCAGGGAACGAACCGTCTCCTGCGAATCCGCCGGCTCCGCAATGCGGTGTATGTCGGACTCCTCGTGCTCGGCATCGTCATCGCGTTCTTCCGGATGCAAGAGCAAGGGGCGAGCCTCAAACCGTTCTTCTTCCCGATCGACGGGGTCCTGGAGATCGCGCTCATCATCGGCCTCGGCGCCGCCCTCATCGGCTTGGTCTTTCGCTATCTCGAAGTCAATCACGTCCCGCGGGACAAGCAGAAGTACCTGATGGCGAAATCGTCGATGGTCCGATCCTTCCGGACCGCCGGATTCGCAATCGGCATCGCGATCCTCCTCATGCTCGCCATCACGCCATCCGCGGCGAGCACCTTGTTCGCGGATCCACCGCAGGTCGTCGCGCTCCGTCCGAGCATGACCGAGTTCGTCAACTTCACGAGTCCCGATCCGCTCGGCCTCTCCTTCGTCACGCATGCGGTCGTCTCCGTGACAAGCGGGCAGGCGTTGGTGACCGTCTCACGAAACAACGTCCCGATTCGTAGCCTCTCCCTCAACGCAACAAGCTACACGTTCGACATCGAGCCCACGATGTGGGCGTCTCGTGCAAACTGGGCTCTCATCCTCCGCAATTCGCAGGCTACCAACACATCCGTGATCTTCATCCTTCAAAAAGGAATCGTCCCGACCGTCTTTTCGACCCTCCCGTTCTTGCTCTTCCTGTACGGCGGCGTAGAGATGGGCTGGTGGTTCGCCCTCCGCCCGGTCCGCGATCGGACGAAGGTCGCGGCGGAGGAGGCGGCCGCGGAACTCGACGAAGGCGAGCGGATCTACGACCCGAACGCGCCAATCGCATCGCATCCGACGCCCTCGCCGAATACGGAGATGGCACTCAATTTCGCCGCTGCGCCGGTCGCGCCCCCGGTGAAGACGGCACCCCCTCCGGCCCCGGCGGCTACCGCGCGCGCGTCCCCGGCGGAACCGCCAAGGATCGAACCCACCCAGGTGGCACCGCCAAGGCCTGCGCCTGCACCCCGTCCGCCCGTACGGCCACCGGACACGGCGGGAAGCCTCGCCACAAAAGCCAGCGGCCTCGTCACCGCCGGCGCCTACGAACCTGCGCTCACCGCGTTCAATGAAGCGCTTCGCATTGACCCGACGCATGTCGGCGCCCTGCGAGGCCGAGCGGATTCTCTCGCGCGGTTGAACCGCAAGCCCGAGGCGCTGGAGACTTACCAGCGGATCCTCGCGAGAGACCCGAGGAACATCGAGGCGCTTCGATGGGTCTCCCGCCAACTCGCCGAAGACCGGCGGTGGCGAGACTGTCTCGAGTCGGTCGACGCCCTGCTGCGCATCCGGCCAAACGAATCAGCGGCGCTCGAGATGCGCGGCGACGCCCTGACGAATCTGGGGAGGCGGCCGGAAGCCCTCGCCGCCTACGAAGCGTCCGCGGCCCTTGACGAATCGAACGAGAACGTCCGGCAGAAGATCGAGGAGGTCCGCGTGGACGTGCCGAGCCTCTTGAGTCGCGCGCTGATCGCGAGCGCGAGCGGCAACTACCCGCAGGCGCTGATCCTGTTCGACGACATCCTCGAAGTCGAACCGAGCAACGTGAACGCCTTAATCGGAAAAGCGGTCGCCTACCGCCGAAGCGGGAAACCGCAGGAGGCATTGAACTGCCTCGACCTCGTCCTCGGCGTCCAACATAACAACGCATCGGCGTTGCTGAATCGCGGGAACATCATGATTGAGGAGGGCGACCTGGAGGGCGCCCTGGATTCGTTCGACCGCCTGACCCAACTCTATCCGATGGACGAAGAGGCGTGGGCGGCCCAAGGGGACGTCCTCGTGAAGATGGGCCGCAACGAGGATGCGCTTCGCGCGTACACGGAAGCGCAGAAACTGAGCCCCGGCGACGAGGGCATCCAGCGACACATCCTCGAGCTCGAGGCGGCGAAGGGCGTTGCCGCGGATATCCTCCAAGAACTCCTTCGGGTGAAAGGCGTCGGCCAGACGCGGGCGAAGGCACTTGTCGACGCAGGCTTCCACACGCCGGAGGACATCGCGAGCGCGAGTCCGAAAGACCTGACGGTGGTCAAGGGGATCACGCGGAAAATCGCCGAAGAGCTCATCGAGCATTTCCGGAACGGACTCTCCGAGACGACCGAGCCCGCGCCCGAGCAAGTTCTTAAGTAACTAGGTCCCGATAGTTACTGCGTGCGTTTGATGCTCTACCCCTGAGGCGTAGGCATCGCCCGTGTCCTCGGGAAGAACTTGCGGAAACCCAGAACCACCGCGACAATTGTGAAAACGAGAAACCACTCTTGCCCCCCGTAACCTACATAGACAAAGGCCCAGACAATGAAGGCGAGGGCGAAGAAGAAGGTCCACCTATGCCCCTCGCGGAAACCGGTCGCCCCCACCAAGATTAAGGAGAAGCCGATCCAAAGCCCTTCGACCAATCGCTCCTGTTCTGAGATGGATGGAAGAGGCGGTAGAAGCTGCCCGGCGTATATCACAATGCCAATCGCTCCGCCGACGACCATCGCAACCCAGGCATACTTCACGTAGGCCTTCTCTGCCCCGGGCTCAACCATCCTCTTCCCCTCATACCCGCATAGAACCGGCGGTATTGAACGCTACTGCTCGGTTTCGCGGCGGAGGACGGCCTCAAAACCAAGGCTCGTGACCAAGGGTAAGGGCCGTCGCATCGCTTTCGCAGGCCACTCGCAGGACACTTGCAGGACACTTGCAGGACACCGGCGGCAGGACGCAGCGAGGTCGTGA
>DATEGJ010000265.1:0-2090 GCA_035280105.1 Thermoplasmata archaeon | reverse complement strand
AGGCAATCGGTCAAGATGACTTGCGCGGTCGCGCTCCCTCGGACTCCGAGCTTGTCCTCGACCTTGCCGACGGAGAGACCGGGATTGCCTCGTTCGACGATGAAAGCGCTGATTCCGCGGTTCCCTTTCTTCGGGTCCGTGACCGCGTGGATGACGAACGTTCCGGCGACCGGTGCGTTCGTGCAGAACGTCTTCGTCCCGTTCAGGATCCAACCGTCTTTCGTCCGCTTTGCGATCGTCTGCATCGCCGCGGCATCGGACCCGCTCGTCGGTTCGGTGAGCGCCCAGGCCCCGATTTTTCGCCCGCTCGCAAGGTCCGGAACATAGCGGCGTTTCTGGCCTTCGGTCCCAGCAAGCCAAATCGTGCCGGTGCAGAGGGAGTTGTGAGCCGCCGTGATCAACGCGTGGGAGCCGCAGACGCGCGCGACCTCTTCGATGACGATGGCGAGGGACATCACGTCGAGGCCGGCGCCCTCGAACTCCTGAGGGATCGCCACGCCGAGGAGCCCGAGGCCTCCCATCTTCGCGACCGTCGCCTTCGGAAATTCTCCGGTCTTGTCAACGTGCGCCGCGATCGGTCGGATCTCTTTCTCCGCGAAGTCGCGGACGGTCTGCCGGATCAGCTCATGTTCCGGCTTCAGGTCGAAGTCCATCGTCTACCTTGGTCGGCCAATGCGGGCTGCCTCTTAGGACTTCGCTCCGCCGTTGTCGGGCCGTCGTCGGCGCTGGTCGCCAAGAGCGCCTAAGCTCTCCCGGCTATCCCGCAACACGTCGAATGCCGCGTCCCGCTCGCGGGTCACGTAATCGATGATGTCGGGGTACCGTCCTTGGCGGTACATTTTCGGGACTAGCGCGCCGCTCTCCTTGTCGGCGAAGACATGGAGGCTTGAGCCGGTGAAGACCCCGTGATTCAGCATCACGAGGATCGGCGCCAGATCGAGGTATGGCTTCGTGAACCAGTAGAACTTTAGTCTCGCCATGTCCCAATCGATCAGCTTCCACCTCGTCGCCCGCTCGATGAGGAACGTCAAGTCGAAGCGGAGTCGGTTTCCGATCGGAACGAAGTCCCACGTCGGCTCGAGGATGCCCTTCTCCAGGATCGTCTGGATGACCTGCTTCTCCCCCCATTCCCATTCGGCGACGACCTGGAACGGGCCCGTCGGCTCGAGCTCGTCGGAGAGGGGCTGATACTGGGCTGTGACGATCCGGTCCTGTTGCGGATCATCCCCGGTGGTCTCGACGTCGAAGTAGTAGAGAGGCAGAAGGAACCCTTCTGATCCAAGAAAGCGGCGTCGGCGGCCTTAAGTCCTTGCCCCGGTGGGGCGCATACGACAGTCTTTTCTGGGGTCCCAACATTGCCGCGCCGGACCGGGAGAAATGCGCGTCGGGATCATCGGCGTCGGGATGACGGCGTTTCGTCCGTCGACGCCTGAATACAGTTGGAAGGAATTGATGTTCGAGGCGGCGTCGCGCGCCTATGCCGACGCGGCGATCGATCCCCGGACCGACGTCGACTCGTTCATCACCAGCGCGGAGGACTACTACGAGGGTTTCGGGATTTTCGATGAGTTTGTTCCCGACCAACTCGGCGCGGCCTTGCGG
Source organism: Thermoplasmata archaeon (assembly GCA_035280105.1). Lineage (GTDB taxonomy): Archaea > Thermoplasmatota > Thermoplasmata > RBG-16-68-12 > RBG-16-68-12 > RBG-16-68-12. The sequence continues at coordinate 488 of DATEGJ010000265.1, read as the reverse complement.
CCGACGTGCACGGTGACCGGCGATGGCCTCCAAGGCCTTGCGAACGCATTCATGCAGATACAGACGGGCCTCATTGAAGTGGCCGTCGTCGAGGCCCACAGCAAGATCTCCGACGTCCTCACGCTGAACGGGATCATCGAGCACGGACTCGACCCGATCTGGAACAAGCCGCTCGGCTTTCATCCGTACGTCATCGCGGGCCTGGAGGCGGCGGCGTACCTGCACGTGACGAAGACATCGCCTCGGGCATTGGCGGCCGTCGTCTCGAAGAACCGCCGCAACGGGCTGAAGAATCCGCACGCCGCATACGGCGCCGATGTCGACACGGACCAAGCGATGGCGTCGAACTTGCGGTTCGATCCGTTGCGGGCCTTGGACGTGAGCAACCCGGCGGATGGTGGCGTGGTCCTCGTCGTCGCATCGGAGCTCGCGGCCAAGCGACTGCACGGAAACCCCGTGTGGATCCGTGGTGTCGGGTGGGCGAGCGA
>DATEGJ010000264.1:0-4328 GCA_035280105.1 Thermoplasmata archaeon | reverse complement strand
GGTCATGCCGAGGCGATCACACACGACCGGGTCGAGGTGACCGCGAACGGCGTCCGCTTGGCTTGACGGGGCCGTCGTTCCGGAAGAGGACGCCCGCATCCCGATCGGCAACCGCGGGTTCCTGTACGGCGACGGATGCTTCGAGACGATCCGTCTCCACCGCGGTGCGCCGTTCCGACTCGAGGCCCACCTCACACGCCTCCACCAGAGCCTCGAGCTCCTTCGGTTCGAGTCGGGCTGGTCGCGGCACGATCTGCTCCAGGGAATGCGGAAGGTCGTCGAAGCGAACCACCTTGAGGACGGACTCGTCCGGCTCACGCTGACCGCGGGCGAGCGCCCAACGACCCGGGGAACTGCGACGATCACGACGCGGAGCCTACCGGAGATCCCGGCGGATCCGGCCCTCCACGTCTCGATTCATGCGAAACGACTCTCCGGCCCGCTTAGCCAATGCAAGTCGATTTCCCGCGTCGCGGAATCCGTCGCCTTGCGCGAAGCGAACGAAGAAGGCGCGTTCGATGCGATCCTGCTGAACGAGAAGGGACGGGTGGCGGAGACGACGTCTCGGAATGTGTTCCTGGTCGTCGACGGCGGGTTGTGGACGCCGCCAACGTATGATGGAGCCCTCGCCGGTGTTACGCGCGCCGTCGTCATCGAGATTGCCCGCCGGGAGAAAATCCGCCTAAAGGAGGCGTCGGTGTCCTTGCAACGACTGCGGTCGGCCGACGAGGTCGTGATCACGGGAAGCGGGGTCGGTGTCCTTGGGATCGGTTCAATCGACGGACATCGAGTTGAGGCGCCGGGTCCCGTGACGCGGCGGCTTCGTACGGCGTACGACTCAGCCCTCGAGACGGAGTCCCGCTGGTAATCGCGCGCCGATAGCCTTGCCAATCCGTGGGCGGGGCAATCCTCCTGCGGCCCGGGAACCCGAAAGAAAAGAAAAAGGGCAAAAAGGGCCAAGGTCCCGAACATCAACTCGCGCTTATCGAGCGGATGCGAGAGACCAGACAGCTCCGGCGAGGAGGAGCAGGCCTGCAAAGAGGCCCGTCGTCGTCGCCACGAGTACCAACATCGCCAATCCGGCGATGGCGGCCACGAGGGAGCCGTTCTGCACGTTCTGCTTCGACACGCTGTAGCCGATCAAGGCGATGATGCCGAACACGACCAAGTAGGCCTCGTTCGGCGTCGCCGCCACGATCGCGCCCGCTTTCGACGCGTCGAAGACATAGGTCAGGATGCCCACGAGCAACGCCACGATGCCTCCCAGGACGATCGGGACCTGGTGCGTCGGGGTGTGCGCGAGTTCGCGCCACGAGTGGCCGAACCCGGTGGCTGACCGCGTGCGGGTCGCTTCCATGGTGCTTTCACCTCCAGGGCCGCCCCCTTCGGTCTGGCGGGATATCCTTATTGGGACAACCATCGAAGCTTGAGACCACCTCCATAAGGATGCTGTGGCGAGAGCCGACACAATAGGCTTTAGCCCCCCGCCGAGAACGGCGGTATGTTCATGTGGTGTTCTCAAATGGCGCCAGTAGGCGTTTGGGGTACGAAACAGGGTGATCTCATGGCCGCTGGCCGCACTCGCTGCAGAACGCGGCATCGGCTGTGTCGAGGTACCCGCAGTTGCGGCAGTTCACGCGAACCTCCGTGTTCGGCGCGGCCGGGCACACCGTAGCCCTCGCGGAACCCTTCCCCCAGAGATTCGCGGGGGTCTCGATCGCTGCGGCAGCTTCCGTCGCCACGTAGCTCGTGCCCGGCTGCACCAAGACGAAACGGAGGGCGGGGAATCCCGCTCGAGAATGTCGGGGCGGGGATTCGAACCCCGGACCTCCGGATGCCTCAGGAGCGCCGCGGTCACGTCACGGCCGAACCCTATGAGTCCGACGCTCCACCAGGCTGAGCCACCCCGACGACGCCGCCGATGACCGAAGCGATAATAAAGCATACGACCGGCGCCCATCGCACCGAACAAACAGGCCTTCGGGCTATTCGTATCCGAGAAGAATCTCGTGGGCGACAAACACCTGAGGCAATTCCTTGAGAACGCCGCCCAGGATGAGGCGGGACAGAAGCAATGCCGCGCTTCGATCAATAATGGCCCGAGCGAGGCTGTAGGTCAGCGCCAGAACCGCAATCGCGATAACGATGAACGCGTACGGCCCGAGGGTCGGATCGGCGAGGACCGCGCCACCCGCCGTGACCGCAGTTGCGGGTACGGCAGCGAGGAACGCAACCAACAGCTCGATCGACTTGAGGATGTCCTGGCTCCGATGCTCGAGGTAATCGAGCCATTTGTCGAGACTCGGCGAGTCGGATGAGATCGTACTGACCTCCTCAGACGAGTTTCTCCAGCATCTTCGATCGGAGGCGGCTCGACCATCGGATGGTGATGAACAGGTAGATTGAGAGAACCCCCGCAAAGAGCATTCCACCGAGGACGAATGCATCAACCGGATTCGAGATGCGGCCGACTCGTGAAAGTCCGAAGGTTAGGAGGAAGAGAGACCCAGCGAGAAAGAGCGACGCCAATCGGGCAAACCGCCGCTCCTCCTTCAACACGTCCGCAGCTCGGTTGATGATATCCGTCCCTCGGTCCAACTCGGCGATCGACTCCTCGCCGCGAGACGCAAAGCCTTCGGCCGCCTTGTTCGACCGCGTTCGCGTCTCGTCGCGAACCCACGATCTGATTTTGGCCCAATCCTCTTTCGACTGCGGGAAACCCCGATTACGCACCGGGTTTGGAATCCCGGTACCGCCTTAACCTTGTTGCGGGGACAGATCCTGCTACAGGGCGGGTCCCGATCCCACACCCAGGAGGTGCTCGCGCGCGAGCCCGAGTGGCGGCGCCCCAAGTCCGAGAAGGGCATCGTGGAATTCGCGCAATGTGGCTTCCTTGTTCTGCGCGAGCCAATCCGCCCGCAACTTCTTGATCATCAACTTGCCGAGCGTATAGTTCAGATAGCCTGCATCCCACGTGCCGCGCTTCGCCTCGCGCTCCGCGGGCAATCGGTCAACGTACGCGTTCTCCATGAAGAACCGCGTGGCGTCTTCCCACGACCATCCGGCCGTGTGCATCATGATCGATGAGATGTAGCGGCAGTTTCGCAAGAGCGCGTCCTGAATCTGCGCGAGCTTCAGCCGGGAGTCGCCGTAGCCTTGCTCCACCATCATCTCCTCGCAATAGTGGCCCCAGCCTTCCGTGAAGGCGTAGGAATAGTAGCTCTTGAGGATCGTATCGCGGACGCGGTTCAGGTGCAGGAAGTGGACGTAGTGGCCGGGATACGCCTCATGGACGGAGATGTTCCGGAGGCTCGTGTAGTTCAGGTGACGTAGCCACTCTTCCTGCTTCTCGGGCGGCCATGACCCCTCGACGGGCGTGACGTAGTAGAAGGCTTCGCGCGCGACCTTTTCAAAGCTTCCCGGCGAATTCATCGCTGCGGTCGCGAAGCGATAAAAGCGTGGCGTCTCGATGACCTGGGCCCGTTCTTCCGAGGGGACGGTGATGATGTCTCGGTCGATCAGGTACGATCGAATCTCCTCGAGCATCGCGCGCGTGTCCTCGATGAGCCCTTCCGCCTTGGGATGATCGGCCTCGATGTCGTCGAGGACCTCGATCGGCGTTTTTCCCGGATCGATGCGTTTCGCGGTCTCCGCGAGCTGCGCCTTGTTCGCTGCAAGATCGGCATGGCCTACCTCGAGCAGGCGTTCAATCGGAATGCGCGTGAGGTGTTCAGCGAGAATCATCCGTTCGTACTTGCGCCGGCCAAGGGCGAAGTCCGACTTGACCCGAGGTTTGTATTTCGCTACGAGTTCGTCGGCGAGTTTCTTGAGTTCAGCCTTTGACCTCTCGTTGGTCCGCTCGACGAATGTCCGGACAGTCGGCGAGGCACGGGCGAGGAACTCCGGCAGCTCGCGCGCGTACGCGTCGAGGATGCCGTTCGCCACCATCTCCCCCATCTCGTAGAACGAGTCCGCAAGGCGACCGTCCATCGTCGACCGCAGGTCTTTCAGGTACCGCGGCAGCTGCGATTGGAGTTTTCCGACCGAGCGAAGGCGTCGGTCGAGCGGCGCGTAGTTCCGCAGGAGATAGTTGACGATGCCCAGTCGGAACAACGCATACGCGGGAAGAGCCCGCGGAAGCCGCTGGTCCTCAATCTCCGACAACTCGCTGAGGAGGAGCCCACGGAGGACGCCCATCTGGAGGCGGACTTTCGCCGAGAGATGATCGCCGCGCGCGAGACGATCCAACTTCGTGAGGTACGTCCGCGCGCGCTTCGTCCACGCGGCCAGCGTCTTCGGCGTATACATCGGCAAGACGCCGTCGAATC
>DATEGJ010000263.1:0-8355 GCA_035280105.1 Thermoplasmata archaeon | reverse complement strand
GAGAGATCGGTGCGCTGACGACCCGTGGGTATTCGTCGACCGAACTGAGCGTGATGGCAAAGACGAAGATGGCGGTCCTCTACCGCGATGTCGAAGCGATGGAGGCGCGCCTCGTCGAGGACGAGGGCATCCCTGTGGTCGGCGGCGGAGAACTGTCCGACCACAAAGGGGTCGGCCGCCGCGGTGCGTACCTCGTTCGAGAGCCGAAGGCGGATCGCATCTTCGAATTGTTCGGGGAGCTCCTTGAAAGCAAATCCCGCGGGCTCTGCATCACCCGCATCCATCCGGACGACCTACGGACGCGATATCCGATCGATGACGCGGGCTTCATCTGGCTCTCAAAGTCGCCGGGAAAGGTCTCTGGCGGGACGACGATGGCGATCGCTGAGCCCAGCGCCCTCGTCGAGATCGCCTCCGCGATTTCCGACTTCGCTTCGGACGGAGGGAACGCGGCCGTCCTCTTCGAGGGCCTCGAGTACATGATTTCTCAGAACGGATTCCCGTCGATCATGCGGTTCTTGCAGAAAGTTAACGAGAAGATCGTGTTGAACGACTCGTACATTTTGATTTCCGCGAATCCAGCGGAGATGAAGGAGCAGGAATACCGGATGCTCGCGAAGGAAGTCGCGGGAGAAATCTGACGAGTCAACGGCCTGCGATGGATGAGCCCACGGCCGACCGACGTGCGATTCGCTCGGCTTGCATGAGCGACAAGAGCCCGAGAACCGTCACGATCTCAACGAGCTTCGACGCGACGCCAAGCGGCTCGACCTCTTCCACATATCCGATCGGCCATACGGAAATCGTGCGCGTGATGACGTAGGCGAGAATCAGGAACGCCGTCACGGCGACCCATAACGGATCGAGAGTTCGCCCCCCATAGGGAATCAGGAACGCGGCGGCGAGCTGCAGGGCGGAGAAGACGCCGAAAAACGTCCCGGCGAACGCGTCTCCCAGGTGGTCGTTGAAGGCGTAGAGATGAAGGGACCCATCCGCGAGGAACAGGAGCGCGATGATGTACCGTTTCGCCGCTTCACCGTCCTCAAGGATCTCGGGAAAATTCTCGTATCCAATGCCAATCGTCGCGAACGAGACCCCGAAGATCGTGATGAAGAGGCGGAGCGGGAGCGTATTCGCGGACCCGTGCGCCGAGGGCTGGCTCCCGAGTTCGAAGATGCCGAGGAGATCCGCGAGCCAGCCGACGAGCAGGATGAAGACGCCGCACAGGAAGAAAGAGAATTCCACGATGGTCGGTTTTCCGCGACGCATCGCATCGCCGAAACCGCCGGGTCGCAAGTAGTTTCCGTTCGGCGTGAGTCGGCTCGGAAGTTTCCAAAAGCATTTATGCGGTTCGGGACTAACCGCCCGTCCCGCTCCCGTAGTCTAGTCCGGTCAAGGATCGGGGCCTTTCGAGCCTCAGACGCGGGTTCGAATCCCGCCGGGAGCATTTTCTCCAAACCAATGTCGGCTTGCCAATCCTATGCCACGAATCCACGACGGCCTTCCGCATCAAGGCATCGACGGAACCGTTCGGCTCGCTTTACCATGGCATCGGGAGTGCGGCCAGATGCCTATCACGGCCGATAATCGCCAGCGACGGGTTTATTGAAACCCCGGAGCGTGGGTGAGATTAGGCGGAATGGGAGACGTGCGGTTCGTACCTCCAGCGGTGCTCATGGCCCTCATTTCCCCTGGGTCTGAGCAACCCACCAAGACCGTTGTATCGTCCAAGCGGACCTCGAAGGCCCTCGGGACATCGCGGTCGGAGCCTCCTGCCCTTGTCGCCTTCCTCGAGATGAATCCCGAGGAGAAGTTCGACCTCGAGGCCGTCAATGCCCTCGACACCCGAGCGCTGTTGGAACAAGCCCGCGGGGACAAGCGGGTACTGCAAGCCGTCGTGCGAACGGCGGAGGCGCTCTTGCCGCGCGTGCGCGCCGAGACCGAAGACCCGATTCTGGTCAGCGGAATCCTTCGTCAGAAGACGGCGGACTGGTACGGCCGAAGCCCTGCCGATCGGACGTGGACCACCATGATGCCCCTCCGCTGGGGCGGGATCTTCTACGAGTCACGGGTGCCGGGCGGCCGGTTGAGTCGCAAGCTGTCCATCCGGCTGGCGGGTCTCATCAACCAATGCGTCGAGGCGAGCGGGACCGCGGCGTTTCTCCGGGCCGGGGTCTCCGGCCTCTTTCGCGGCAGCAAGATGATGGCGAAGGCGGTCCAGTTCTCGCTCGGCTCGAAGCGGCCGCGGTTGACCCAGCAAGTAGCGCAGGCGTTCCTCGACGACCTCGCCGCGAGCCCGCGCCATGCGGACGATCCGCTTCCTCTGGAGCGGCTCAGCGATTTCGCCCGACGGAACGGGTCCACCGAGGTGAACAGCACGTTGGCCGAGCTCTTCCCCGCGGAATCGGCGGGTCTCCTCTCCGTGTTGGATCCCCGCTTCCACCCGGGCTTCAGCGCCCTCGCGATCCGAATCGTGCCGGCGAGGAACTCGGAGGAGGCGTCGACCTACGACCTCATCCAATCCGGCGGCCGTATCTCGGGGAACGCCGCAAGCCTCAACGAAGCGGCGACGGGGGCCGTGTTCTCCCCCTGGGAACGCGAGGGGCTCACGAAGAAAGACTGGCTGCTCCTGTTCAAGGCCCTCGAGAAACGAAAGGCGAGGATCGATGCCCCGCCGCGCGACAACCCGAGGGATCGGGAATCCTATCTGCTCTTGCGGGAACTTTTGCTGACCGAGTCGGCGGCCCGAAAGGCGTTCCAGGCCGTCCACTGGAAAGGCAGACCGAGCGGACTCGTCCTACTGTCTCAGCTTCTCTCGAAAGGGACATTGGTCCCCGAGGTCGACACGGACGCCGACTACCTGGAAGCGGAGCTAGATCATTCGGGTTCGGGATCCGAGGGCCAGAGTCACAAGGAGGGAGAATGGAACATCGGTCATGGCTGGATTGTCGTCCGCGAAGTCGGGGTCAGTCGCGGACGGACCTACCGAGCCGAAGCCAAGTCTGGAGCTTGACGGACGATCGTCGTCAACATCTGATACACATCGTCCCGTTCCATGACGCGGGGCAACACCGGTTCGGCGAGGGCGCTCTCCAAGATCGCCCAGCTGGAGTCGGCCCGGACGCCTCGAGGCGCAACGACCAGGGTGAAGAAATTCATCGCGGAGGATCGCGGGGCCTCGCTGATCGCTGTGAGGACTGGCAGTCCGCACGCCCAACACAGGAGCTCGAAGACCAGGTTGAGCGTCGTGTTCCTCGCTTCGGGCGTCGTGTTGCGGCACAGCAGGAGCGTTCGGCTCGCCGCATCCGCCATCACGCGGGTCGCGAGCGTCTCGATCGCAGGGAACGTGAGATGCCGGTGAATTCCTTGACCGAAGGTGGGTCGCTCATCGGTTTCCGGCCGTACCGGCACCCGTAGGAGCGCCATCTCTCCTTGGGCTTCGGGGTCTTTACGCTCAAAGTCGCCCATCGCCCGGAAGATGGCTTCGAGGGTGAGCTGGCCGGAGCGCAAGGGATCGATGCGCGCGACGACCGTATGGTTGGCGAACGTCGGTCGCCCGGCTTCGTCCGGAGGACCGCGCGTGATTCGGGACAAGAGGATTTCTCGTCCGCCGCGGACCGGGTGGATCATGTGGATGTCGATCGGGTCATCGGTCGATTGCGCGGTGGCCGAGCGAATCGGCGTGTAGTGACCGCGAAGGTATTGGTCGTACAGCCCCGCATCCAGGCCCTTCGAGACCGCCCGCGTGGTGTAGCCGACCTGGGCGACCGCCCCGTAGAGCCAGTGGTCGAATTCCACGAACCCTTTGTCCATTGACCCCTGACTGGATTCTGCGGTTCCCATGATGCCGCCTACTACGCCGGCCGAGCTAGTGCCTGTGCCTGGAACTTCTCCGCTTCGAGGACCTCGTCGGGGATCTTGTGGGCGATGTCTCGGAAGTGCTCGATGAACTCCACGTACTCGTCGTACGAGAAGTCCGGCTCGCCGCCACCTTCCGGTGCGAAGCCCGTCCGGACAATCTTCGCTTGCCCGACGGGATCCATGCCCTCCTGGGTCTCGGTGCGGACCCAGCTGAGGAAGTACGCGGCCTTGTCCATGCTGACCCCCGCGATCTTCCCGCCCCGGATTTGGGACAGGGTCTGCGGGACGAAGACTCGGAGGAGCGCCTCCGCGTATTCCTTCCGCTGCCGCTTGTTCTCGGGGAATCCGCGGTGCAAGCCCAATCGGGCGAGCACGTCATCCCGAAGCGTGTCGAACTTGGAGAGGACGAAGGCGGGATAGATGCGAGGCGCATCCGCTTTGATCCCGGAATCTCTGAGCCGGTCGTATTCCTGCTTCTTGTACGTCTGGAATGCGACGAGCAACTTGGCGACGGTGCTGTCGTACCGCAGCATCTTCTTGTAGGCTGGCGTGTCGATCTCGGTCGTCATCTTGCTACAATCGACCAGGACCACGACGACGACGCTCTTGAGGAGCTGCTGGATCAGCGGCCGCGAGGCGATGCCCGTGTCGATGAACTCCTCGATATCTTCGCCCGAGACATCGTAGGCGGAGAAGCGGAGCGTGGAGAACGGCCGGGACCAGTTCTGTTGCTTGATGTAGTTGGGCAATTTGCCGGCGATCTTTCGGAGGTAACCGAAGATGAAACCGAGTTCCGTGATCTCCTCTTTCAAGGTCGCGCTAGGGAACCGACCGTCTTTCATTCCTTCGTACACCGCAGACATGAGGTTCAGGGAGCCGATCGGCGCGTGGAACCGGAAGTCATCCTGGACGCCCGTACCGTACTTGACCTGGGCCGAATAGAGCAGTCCCAGGAACGTCGTCTTCCCTGAAGCGCGGTCTCCGAGTAGAGCGCAGGGCATGTTCGGTGCATCACCCCCCAACCGTACTTAATCCTAATCACAACGTTATCATCCGCGGGAAGCAGCGGCCATGGAGGGAGGCGTCATTCGCCCGACTCGGCAGCGATTTTGCGGAGGGCCTCGAGGATCGCGAGGTACTCATCCGCGGAGTAGTCGGGCTCCCAACCGCCGCCTGCGACACGGCGAAGCCGAATCCGGTCTCTCTTCCCGGCGCTCGCCGCCTCAGTACCGACTCGGCTGAAGAAGAACAACGGAGAGGCGAGCGGTGAGCGGTCAGCCTCGCGAGCCGCCAGTTTCGCTATCGTCTTCGGAAGACTGGTGTCGAGGATCGCGTGAGCGTACGACGCCCTCCGACGAGTCTCCCGGACGCCCGGCGGCGAGTCGTCCTGCTCGGCGTCCCGAAGCGCGTGTCGGTTTGCGGAGTCGAACTTCGAGAAGACGAAAATCGGTTGGACCGATCGCTTGTCGCCCCGCGAGCGGGCCCGTTCTATCGCCATCAACAGAGATTCCACGGCACGGTCGTAGTCGCTCATGGCACCAATCGAATGCTCTGAATCCGCGACCTCGAGTTTCGTGCTGTCGACGAGGATCACGACCGCATCGCTTTCGAGCACATCCCGCAGCGTCGCGTTGGCAAAGGTGCTCCCGCTACGATACCGCACCATCTCGTCGGGGAGGTTACGAAGGATCAGAAAGTGAAGGGACGCGGTGGCCTCATTCCACTCCCGGGACCGAAGGCGGGACAAGACTCGGAATCCGGACTTGCGGGAACCGAGTTGGAAACTAATCTCACGGAGCCCTTCCTTCGCGGCGGAGTCGGGAAAACCCCCCGACATGAGTTGTTGGAACGCCTCGGAGATTTCTTCGATTGAATCGAGGGCGACGTGAAACCGAAAGTCGTCGGCTCGAGTGCCCCCGGATTTGACCTGGGCCGCATACAGGAAAACGAGAAACGTCGTCTTGCCGGAATTCCGGTCTCCGACGATTACCACGCGTGACATCCGGCCCCGATCCCTTCCTTCTCGGATTGGGGTACGTCCATCGTGGCGATATCAGCTTTCGGGGGGTGGCGCTCGACCCTCGCCCCTATTGCCTGAAGACACACTGGGACAACCCAAGAATACAATCAGCCACGTCCGTCAGCAATGCCCTTGTAGCCGTGACCTTTTACAGTCCGGGGAGCGAACTTCGTTGACCGACCTCCGGCGAATCCAGGTCGCGATTGCGTCGGTCTTCGCCCTCTTCGCGTTCCTCGTCGCGTTCATTGTTGTGTCCGATCGATTTGGCGGGGCACCCACCGGCGAGATTCTCGCGGGGACGATCGCGGTCGTCATTTTCGTCGTCGCGTTTGCCATCGCGCCTCGCCTTCTGTCGAAGGGTCGAGAGGGACAAGCGCCCGGATCGATTCCGCCAGTCGCGGTTTCAGGAGAGGATGAAGCCATGCTCGCCGTGGAGATCGACGAGGATGCGGGGGAGGAGACGATCTTTGATCGCAAAGTGATCGTGCCTCCAGGTCGGGGAGGGTGGGAGTACGAGATCCCGCTGGACGTCGGCGAGCACCTCGAAGGGTCCCTCCGCGAGGTCGATGGACAGACGTTCAACTGGATGATCACGACGCAGTCGAAGTACCACGCGTGGATCAATGGCGAGGACGCGGATTTCGTGGAAGGCGAGGAGGATGTGCGGGCGGCAACAATCGACTGGATTGTCCCGAGGAAGGAGCGGTGGTTTCTCGTGCTTGACGCGTACGGAAAGCAATACCCGCGGGATGTTCGGGTCCTTCTCCGTCGGACCTGGAAATCGGAATAGTCCTGTGAAGTCGGTTTGGAGACATCGTCGCACGCACCCGCACCTTGCATCCGAATTTCGTCCCCGGCGCCTGCCTTGTCGGAAGTTCCCCTTGGAGTCGTCGCGAAAAAGCTAAGTCATCCAACATTACGTGAGCCTTTGACATGCGCGCGGCGATTCTGGGCGTCGGCGGATTGGGCCGAACCCTCGCTTCGGAGCTCCGCGCGGATCCCCGCGTGGCCTCCCTCCTCCTCATCGATCTGCACGGGGAGCGTGCACGGGTCCTGACGGGACTCCGCGGACGCGTGAAGATCGAGGCGCAGCAGCTCAACGTGGAAAACTCAAGCGCGGTCGCGCGGGCGATCGCGGGGTGCGAGGTCGTTGTCAACACGACGTTGCCTCGCTACAACCTCGGCGTCATGAAGGCCGCCCTCGAAGCGCGCGCGAGCTACCTCGACGTCGGAGCGGCCGCGTCGCGAGAGCCTGGCGTGGTTCCCGGAATCGTCGAACAGCTTGGGATGGCCGACGCCTTCCGGTCCCAAGGGCTCACCGCGATCATCTCGATGGGACTGGACCCGGGCATTTCGAACGTCATGGCCCGCCACGCCGCCGACCAACTCGGTACGATCGAAGGGATCCGCATCCGGAGCGGTGGATTCGCGACCCTCCCTGGGTATCCTCCGTTTCCCCTCTATTCGCGAGAGGCGTTCCTGTCGAACCTCCTCGCCCCCCCATCCGTCTGGGAGAGCGGGAGCTTTGCCGATCGTGCACCGCTCAGCGAACCGGAGGAGTACGCATTCCCTGCCCCCGTCGGGCGTCAGCGGACGTTCCTCATCGCGCACGAGGAGGTGAGGACATTGCCGACCCACCTCGGCAAGCCCGTCGGCCGCGTGGACTTCAAGCATGCGCTCGACCCAAACATCGTCCAGGCGATGGTCTCCCTCGACAAGCTCGGCCTGCTCGCCGAAAATCGGATGATCCGGATCGGGAACCAGATGGTGCCGTTCCGTCGTGCGCTCCTTGCGGCGTTCCCAGAACCATCGGCCCTCGTCCTTCCGGTCGAAGGGGCGAAAGCGCTCAGCGTCGAGGTCGAAGGCTATCGGGGAGCCCGGCGTATCGTGGTCCGGGGCGATGTCGCAATGGCTCATCAGGAGGCGAACCGGCGCCGGTCGACGACGGCGGTCTACTACCTGAGCGCGCTCGGCGCGGCGATCGGGGTCAAGATGATCGACGAAAAGGCGACGCCGGGTCCCGGGGTTTTTCCACCCGAGGCGCTCGATCCGGCGCAGGTCCTCGCGGAGTGGGCAGCACGCGGCCTGCCGATGGAGTGGTCGGAGCGGGACCTCGGTGCTTGACGGTTCCTGGATCACGTCGGGTCGCCAAAGGTCAGGTAGTGCCACGGCTTCCGCACCGCGTCCGTCAGATCGATGAACACGTGTTTGACCTCCGTGTAGTCCTCGAGGCTGTACACGGAGAGGTCCTTCCCGAAGCCGCTCTGCTTGTACCCGCCGTGGGGCATCTCGCTCACGATCGGGAGGTGGTCGTTGATCTCGACCGCTCCGAAGCGCAGCGCGTTCGCCACGCGATGCGCGCGCTGCACGTCCTTGGTCCACACGGATGAGTAGAGGCCGTAGACGACATCGTTCGCGGCATCGATCGACTGCTCCTCGTTCGAGAACGGTTGGACGTTGACGACGGGTCCGAA
>DATEGJ010000262.1:0-2124 GCA_035280105.1 Thermoplasmata archaeon | reverse complement strand
AACCTCGAGCCACGGATGCTCGGACGGCCGCCCCCACTTCGCGTCGGTAAATGCGTCGTCGACGTAGGAGACGGACGGACCGATGTACGTGCTTCCTCGGTGATGCGGGCCGGATGTCTCGGGTGCAGCAGTCCAGCGCGGGAGCTCCGAGAGCGCGCAGTTCACCTTCATCGCAGCACCGTGCATCTTGATCCGCTTAATCGCGGCAAGAAAGTCTGACGGCACATCCGCCGGGTCGAGGAGACGCAAGAACGTCTGTTTGGGATCTGCCGTGGACAGGACGGCCTTTGCCTCGATCTGAGATCCATCCCCCAGCTCGACTCCGGTCACCTGTCCCCCACGAACGCGGATCCGGGCAACCGGTGCATTCAGCAGAATCTCGACTCCTCGCGCGCGGGCCGCAGCCGCCAAGGCATCAGGCAAGGCGCCCATCCCTCCGACGACGAACCCCCACGCGCCAGCGTGACCGTCGATTGTCCCGAGGAGATTATGGGCCAGGGTGAGCGCGGTCCCGGGAGACGACGGTCCCGAGAAATGTCCGATCACGCTCTGGTTCGCGAGCGCGGCGACGACTTCCTCGGACTCGAAATACTCCCGCAGGAGGTCTTCGGCGCTGTAGAACAGGAGACGGCGGAAGAGCTCTTCTGCCTCCGCGCCCCGTAGGAACGATGCGAGGTCTGCGATCGGAACGGGCGGGGCGAGCAGCATCGGCTCGATGAGCTCGTAGACCTGCGACCACATCGCGTCGTATTCTGGATACGCGGTCGCGTCGTGTTTCGAGAAGCGCGTAATTTCCTCGGTCGTGCGATCCACGTCGGACCATAGACGCAACGAACGACCGTCGGGAAAGGGACAGAAAGCCTGCGGGTCAAACGCGATCTGCCGCAATCCGAATCGACGGAGGTCGAGGTCGTCGATGATTTGCGGGCGGAACAGCCCCGACACGTACGCAGCCGCGCTCACCTTGAAGCCCGGTGCGATCTGGTCCGTCACGCAGGCGCCGCCAACCCGGTCCGCCCGGTCGACGACGAGGACGCGGAGGCCCGCCTTGGCCAGGTAGTTCGCCGCCACGAGGCCGTTGTGCCCGGCTCCGATGACGACCGCATCTCGACTCGCAGCCACAGACGTCCACGGGAGAGGAGGCCCTCTTCCGCTATCTCAATTTCGTCCCGCGAAAAGCGCGCTACGTGCCAAAACTGATTTCGATCAGTCGGCGGTCGACAACGAGTGTGTCCACGGCCCGAACCGTGATCACCGCCACGCCCCCGACGACGCCCGTGGTCACGCCGGCTCCGACGGTCCGGAAGGTCTCGTTGAACCAAACGGCCCACGCGGCGGCATTCGGCGAGGTCACGCGGAACGTGATGCCGGAATACCAGTTCAGCCACTGCCCGAGCTTGCACCCGTTGAGCCGGACGTTGTCCTTCGTCTGGAACCCGAGCCAGTTCTGGATGTTCCCGGCGGTCACTTGGGTGTCGATGGTGCCGAGTGCGATCGAAAGCTGCGCCTGGGCCCGGTCCGCATTGAACTTGGCGTCGAGGAAGTCACGAGGGGTCGCGGACCAGTTTTGGAACGCGTATGCAGCGTAATTCTCTGCATTGATCAACGAGGGTCGAACGGCATTCACTCCCGCCGGCTTCGCGGCGCCCTGAGCGGCCCAGTACTCGAAGTCGAGGCGCCCGCCTTGGATCGCCGCGCTCGTCTCGTCGAGCGGAACGTTCTGGATTGTCTGGGTCAGCAGGTCGCGTCCGATGACTCGGCCTTCCACGGTCTCAAAGCCCGTGCCGGTCGCCGTGTTCGCACTGCCGACGAGGGTCGCCAGCGTGGCGGAGAGTCCCAGGCCGTCGCCGGTCTCCTGGTACGACAGCGGCATTCCCCGCCAAAGGGTGCTGCTCTTGTCCTGTTGGACATTGATCGCGCCGGCCTCCAAGAGGAGGGTCTGCGAAGGATATCGAACCGCTCCCAGATGCAACTGGAGCGTTCCGAACGACGCTTCCTGCGTCGATTGCAGCCCGCAGACGAACGCGCTCAGGTAGCGGCGGCTGATCTCGTAGTACACCCAACGGATGTCATTCGCGGTCACGGCGTGGTAGTAGGTCCCGCCCGTGTTCGCAGCGATCAGCT
>DATEGJ010000261.1:0-3826 GCA_035280105.1 Thermoplasmata archaeon | reverse complement strand
CTTCCACGATCCAGCCGTATCCGTGCTTTTCCAGATTGCGTGCGAGGTCCGCGTCGCCGCTCTTCACGATCCGCCCGTCGACGAGGACATGGACAACGTCAGGAACGACGTAGTCGAGGAGGCGCTGATAGTGTGTGACGACCAGCATCGAGCGCTTCGGGCTTCGCATCACGTTGATCCCGTCCGCGACGAGTCGCAACGCGTCGATGTCCAGCCCGGAGTCCGTCTCATCCAGGATGCAGAACTTCGGCTCGAGGACCGCCATCTGAAACACTTCGTTCTTTTTCTTCTCCCCGCCAGAGAAGCCTTCGTTCAGGCCTCGCTTCATGAACGTCTCGTCGAGGTTGAGGAGCTTCGCCTTGTCCTGCACGAGGCTCATGAAGTCCATCGCGTCGATCTCCTCCTCACCGCGATACTTTCGGATCGCATTGACCGCTGCTTTCAGGAAATACGCATTACTGACGCCGGGAATCTCGACGGGATACTGGAACGCCATGAAGACGCCCTCTCGGGCCCGGTCTTCCGGCTTCATCGCAAGGAGGTCCTTCCCCTCGAATCGGGCACGTCCTTCCGTGACTTCGTAGGTCGCGCGGCCTGCGAGCACTTGAGCGAGCGTCGTCTTGCCGCTCCCGTTCGGGCCCATGATCGCGTGGACCTCGCCCGGGCGGATCGTGAGGTCGATCCCTTTGAGGATCTCCTTCCCGCTCACCTTCACGTGCAGATTCTGGATCTCAAGCATCGTCATCTCCTCCCGTCGCCCGGTTCGCTCAGCCGACCGTGCCTTCGAGGTTGAGGCTTACGCTGATGAGTTTCTGGGCCTCGACCGCGAACTCCATCGGTAGCTTCAGGAAGACCTGCTTGCAGAAGCCGTTGACGATCATGTTCGTGGCGTCCTCCGGTGTGATCCCGCGGGTCTGCGCGTAGAAGAGCTGTTCCTCCCCGATCTTCGAGGTCGACGCTTCGTGCTCCATCTGCGCTGTCGGCTCCTGGACTTGGATGTCCGGGAACGTGAACGCGGCGCACGTCGAGCCGACCAGGAGCGAGTCACACTGGCTGTAATTCCGGGCGTTCGTCGCGCCCTTGTGGATCTGGACCCGACCGCGGTACGTGTTGCGGCCGTAGCCGGCCGAGATGCCCTTCGATATGATCGTGCTGCGGGTGTTCTTGCCGATGTGGAGCATCTTTGTTCCCGTGTCCGCCTGCTGGTAATTGTTGACGACGGCGACGGAGTAGAACTCGCCCTGAGAGTTGTCGCCCTGGAGGATGCAGCTCGGGTACTTCCAGGTGATCGCGCTGCCCGTCTCGACCTGGGTCCACGAGACCTTCGAGTTCCGCCCGAGGGCCTTGCCGCGCTTCGTCACGAAGTTGTAGATGCCGCCTTTCCCGTTCTTGTCGCCTGGGTACCAGTTCTGGATGGTCGAGTACTTGATCTCCGCATCGTCGAGGGCAATCAGTTCGACGACCGCGGCGTGGAGTTGGTTCGTATCCCGGATCGGGGCCGTGCAGCCTTCGAGGTAGCTCACGTACGCGCGTTCGTCCGCGATGATCAGGGTTCGTTCGAACTGCCCGGTGTCCATCGCGTTGATCCGGAAGTACGTGGAGAGCTCCATCGGACACCGCACGCCCGGAGGGACGTACGCGAAGGAGCCGTCGCTGAACACGGCGCTGTTTAGGCCCGCGAAGAAATTGTCGTTGAAGGGCACGACGGTCCCCAGGTATTTCCGAACGAGGTCCGGGTGCGCCAGCACCGCTTCGGAGAACGAACAGAAAATGATGCCGAGGTCCGCGAGCTTGTCCTTGAACGTCGTCGCGACGGAGACGCTGTCGAGGACCGCGTCCACCGCCACCCCGGCGAGGCGCTCCTGTTCCTGGAGCGGGATGCCAAGCTTCGCGTACAACGCGCGGATTTCCGGGTCGACGTCGTCGAGGCTCTCGACCGGCTTCTTCGGCTTCGGCGCCGCGTAGTAGATGATGTCCTGGTAGTCGATCGGCGGGTAGCGCACGTTCGCCCATTTCGGCTCCTTCATCGTGAGCCAATGACGGAACGCGCGGAGGCGCCAGTCGAGCATCCATTCCGGTTCCCGCTTCTTGAGGGAGATGAGCCGGACCGTGTCCTCAGTAAGACCCTTCGGTACGGTCTCCATGTCCAACTCGGAGACGAAACCGTACTTGTACTCCTGTTTCGACATTTGCTCTTGGAGTACGCTCTTAGACACCATGGGGACGGCTCCTCATTCCGAGGACTGCGATGGAAACTATAACATCGTTATATATAGATTTGGTCGTACGTGCGACGAATGACATGGAGACGTTTTGTGGGCGCATCTTACGACGGAAGACTTAAGTCGCGCGCGCGCGTTCGAACGCACCGAGACGAGATCGCGTGATTGCCTCCGAGGAACTGCCGCTCACCGTGACCGACACGGCCGTCCGCCGGATCCGCGTCTTGCGGCAAAAGGAGAACAAGCCCGAGGCCGCGTTGCGCCTGCGAATCATCGCGGGCGGATGCAGCGGTATGCAGTACCGCATGGACCTCGCCGATGCCGCGCGACAGACCGACGTGGTGGTCGCCGAGCAAGACGTCAAGGTCTTCGTCGACCCGAAGAGCCTGACGTACCTCAAGGGCTCGAAGCTCGAATGGGAAGAGGACCTCTTCGGCGGGCAGTTCAAGATCACGAATCCCAATGCCAAGCACTCATGTTCGTGCGGCCTGAGTTTTACGATCTGACGACGTTCAAAGGGCCTGGGCGAGCATCTCGGCCAAGTCGACAATGCTCAGCGTCATGTTCCGCCGCGAAGCGACGTCCTCGAAGTGCAACTCCGCGTGAGGGCACGTCGTCACGAGCGTCGTCGCACCGGTGTCCTCCGCCGCATCGAGCCGCCGTTGTGCCACGCCGGCCGCTTGCTCCGGGAACACGGCAGGGAACCCGCCTCCCGCGCCCGAGCAGAGCGCGTCCTCCTTAGATGGGAGGATCTCAAGGACCTTGAGATCCCGGATGAACTTGAGGGCCTGGCGGGGCGGCTCATAGACCTTCGAAACGCGGGACATGTGACAGGCGTCGTGGAAGGCGACCTTTTGCGGGAGCGGTTTCGTGAAGGCGATCCGCTTTTCGCGGATCAGCTTCTCGACGTAGTGGGAGATGTGGAACACGCTGTACGGAGGGTTCCCGCCCCACTCCCGATAGTCGCGGGCGAACGCCCGATAGCACTCCGCGCACGCGGTCACGAGGATCTTCGCGCCGGTCTCCTCGACCGCCTGGACATTGTGCGGCATGAGCTCCTTTTTCGTCATGTCCTGGTAGCCCATGCGGGCGAGCGGCGCTCCGGAGCACCACTCCTCGGCGCCGAGGATCCGGTACGGCACCTTCGCCGCGTTCATGATCTTCACCATCGCGCGGGCGATCGCCTGCTTCTTGTAACTCGCGACGCAGCCGACCCAGTACACGACCTCGGGATTCTGGGACTGGACCGCCTCGGAAGGCATCCAAGCGGCCCGCTGCTCCGCGGGCTCGCCGAACAGGTTGTGCGTCTCCCGGACGTTGTCCCGGTACGGCACGAGTTGCGGTCGCTCGAACCCCGAGGCTACCATCCACTCCTTCACGTCGTCCCACAGGCGATCGAACGGAATATCAACCGGGCAAATCTCCTCGCATGCGCCGCATCCCGTACACTCCCACGCGTTTCGTGCGAACTCCTCACCGGGCTTCACATGCCGGCCGAGGAGCCGGTCGAGCGGACCGCGCATCTCATATTGCCGTAACGCGAAGATCCGTCCGCGCGGAGACGCGCCCTCCCATCCGGCCTCCTGGTACGCCGGACAAACGGG
>DATEGJ010000260.1:0-7594 GCA_035280105.1 Thermoplasmata archaeon | reverse complement strand
TCCGCTTGCGACTTCGCCCGCTCGATGAACTGCCACGCGAGCTGGATGTCCGATTCGAGCGTGGACTGCGCCTGCCGCAAGAATTCGTTCGCCTCGACGGTCTGCTCCGCTCCGAGGGCATCGATGACCTTGGCCGTCATCGTGATCGGGCTGTCCGCGAACGCGCCCACATCCTTGGAGGTGTCTTTCGCAACCAGGAGAAGTTTCTTGATGATGTCATCGATCCCTTCGAGATTGTGGAGGAGGCCCGTCCACTTTTCGAGGACGACGCCGTAGCGGTCCTCGACCTCTTTCAGGACCTGGAGCATGTAAAGCGGGAGGAACTTCGGTTCCTGACCGACGAGGACGGTCGCGAGGAACGTGTGCGGGGAGCGCTCGATGAGGATCTTCGAGTCCCCGAAGTCGAGGCGCTTCATGCCGATCCGGGTGCGGGACCGGAACGAGTCCTTCACGAAGTCCTGGACCACGGTGAGCATCCCGGAGAAGATGTCCTCGTCGATTTCCTCGCGGAACTTGCGGCTGTGGTGGGCGATGAGTCGTCCATCCGAGTGGATCAGGAAAACGTCCTCGACGAGGTACGTCGCCTCGGGCTCGATCTTGATTTCCTTCGAGTCGCGGATCTCGTAGCGGTTTTCGTCGAAGAGGCGTTGATAGGAGAGGCCGATCGCGACCGGTACTGCGCCTGCCGTCTTCGGCCGAAGGCCCACGCGGACCGGGACGGACTCGCCCACGCCGATCTCGGCGATCGGCTGAATTCCTTTCGCGTCGAAATCCCCGGAGAATTCGACCTGTACGTTCCGCGCAGGTAGCTTCCCCCGGTTCTCGACGTCGAAGGTGTACTGGTTCCATTCCCCTGCTTGGAGGCCCGTGGCAGGCAACTTCAGCGCGAGGTTGGGATATCGATTCTTGATGAAGTTCTGAATCTGGATTCCAATGGAGACCTCAGCCTGTTTGATCAGGATGTCCGCCATCGCCGCGTCGTTGGCGCGCAATGCGGTCTCCGCCTGCTCCAGGGAGGCCTGCGAGTCACCGAGTTCGGCGCCGAGCCGCTTCGCGTTCGCGATCATCGTCGACACGGTGTGGACGCGGCTCTCATATCGATCGAGGAACTGCTTCGTGCGGGCCTCTTCGAGGGCGGTCCTGGCGTTCGTGAGCCCGGCTTCGAACGCATCCGCGTTCCCTGCTTCGATGGCCCGGCGCGCCTCCTCAAGGTGTGCGCGACTCGCCTCGGCCGAAACCCCGAGCCGTTCCGTTTGCGTGACGATGTCTTCGAGGTTCTGGATCTCGTCCATCGACCGCTTGACGATCGCGCCTCGTTTCGCCTCGAGCAGACGCTCTTGGAGGTCGCCCTTGAGGCGGTACACCTCTTCGAGGTCGTTCGCCGTGGCGGCGTCGGCGGCATGGGTGCGATACTCCTGGAGCTCGCCTTCATCGAGGCCGAGGGAGACGCCCTCTTGGATCAGGGGCACGAACGAATCGATGAGCGAGCCGAGATGGGCGCGACGCGCGAGGTCGATCTCGTCCGTCGCGCGCTTCGCGAACCCCTCGACCTCGTGGAGGTTCCCAGCCGCGACGCTCTCTTCCGCCTTCGTGACGAGTTCGGACGCCATGCGCAGGTCGGCTCCGAGTTTCGCGTGGGCTTCGACCTTCGCGCGGAGTTCCGCAAGACCATCTCGGACGGCTTTCGCCTGCTTGGTCCGACGCGCGTCCTCGAGGATGTCCTCGATGACCTTCTTGTATTCGATCGCCTCGACGAACCGCTGGTCCTTGATCGCTTCCCGCGCGGTCACGAGGACCATATCGGCGCGGCCGGGATCCAAGCCGGCGCCGCGCGCCTCCTGGATTTCGCGCTCTACCTGGGCGACGAGGTCCTTCGCCGCAGCTCCGAGTCCGACCGTGAGTCCGGCGGCCATCTCCTTCGTGTCGTCGAGAGCCCGCTCGACCTCCTCGAATTTCCCCGCGTCGAAGGCGGTCTCCGCCCGGGCGAGGGCCTGCTCGGCTCCTAGGATGGCGATGTCCGCCCGAGACAGGTCCGATATCGTCTTTCGGATCGCGGCGATCTGGGCCCGCGCGACCTCCTCGGCTTTGCGGCGAGCCGCGGCCTTCGATTCCGAGAGGGCCTTGAGTCCGTCGATCACTTTCTGTTCCGCGGCCCGTCCGTGCTCCACCGCGTCCGCATATTCGCCGCGCTCGAAGTGGGCCTCCGCTCGATCGAGCAACCCGACCGCGTCCGTCATGTCGAGGCCCGACTCGCGTCCCTCGTGGATCCTCCGTTCCGCCCGTCCAATGAGGTTCTTCGCCGCCGCAACCAGCTCGTCCATGAGCTCTTTGGCGGTCGCGTCGAGGTTCGCGAGGATTGCATCGACGTCGTCGAAGTTTCGTTGCTCGAGGGCTCGCTCCGCCTTCCGGAGACCTTCCTCGGCCCCGGTGATGTCAATATCCGCCTGTCGAAGGTCGTCGATGAGTTTCTTGACCTTGATGAATTTCGATGCCGCGCCGCGCGCCTTCTCGAGGGTACGGCGCTGGTCGTCCTGCCACCGCTCCCGACGTTTCTCCGCGATGCGTCGCTCGAGTTCGCTGGTCGAGTGCATGACGGATGCCGGTCGTCCTTCGTCGAGGCCGGTCTGGGCCTTCGCCAAGAGCCCTTCGATGTCGCCGAGCGCGAGTCCTTCCGCTCGTGCTTCGCTGGCGACCTGTCGCGCGCGGGTGAACGCGTCGTGGGCTTGACGTTGAAGGGTCACCTTCACTCCCTGGACGATGCCCTCCGCGGACGAGACGAGGGTCTCCGCTTCCTCGAGCGAGCCGCGTTCAATCGCGGCTTCGGCCGCGGCGATGATGTCGACCGCCTGGGTCAGGTCCACGTTGTCTGAGACGAGGTTCGAGATGTCTCCGCGGATCGACTCGATCCGGTTGTGGATGCCCTCCGACCGTTCGAGCTTCGCGCGACTCTCTTCCGCCTCCGCTTTGTGGCGGGAGTCCTGGTCGACCCGGGTCAGCTCTTCGACCTCGGAGATGCACGCCTTGCCGGCGTAGATCGTGTCGCCGTACCGGGCTTCCGTGTACGAGGTCTCGGCGTCCTGGAGCATTCGGCTCGCCGTGTCCATCGCGATCCCGGCGGCTTTCGCCGAGGCGAGGATGCCGCGCGCCTCGCCGAGCACCTCAGCCGCCGAGCTTCGCAAGAGTTCCCGCGTCGCGTAGATGTCCTTTTCGACACCATCGAGGAGGGCATCCGCCTGGAGGAATCGCCGCTCCTGGATCGCGATTGCGGAGTCCGCGAGCTTCCCCTCCAGCGACACCGTGTCCGTCTGTCCGGCCTGGCGCAAGGCGACGATGTCGTCGCGGGCTTGCAGGACGCGGTCGTTCAGACGGGATTCGGTTTGCGCATCCGCGTCGGCCATGCGCCGGTCGATCAAGATCTGCATGTCGACCGAGTTGCCGGTCGACATCGCGTCGTCGACTTCTTTCAGAAGCTGACGCGCGACGGCCGGATCGAGGCCGCGAGCCGCGTTCGCGAGGATGATCTGCAGAGATCGTTCCATGATGGTCCGATAGTGCGCGTCCCGCGCCGATTCCGCCGCATGCCGGGCCCGACCGACCAGGCGACGTGCGCTGACGAGATCCTTGTCCTCCAGAGATCGCGCCAGGTCGACGAGGGTTGCCTCGAAGTCCTTCGCGTCGGCCCCGAGTTTTTTGAGGTCTTCCGCATCGAGTCGAAGGCTCGCGAACGCCTCGTGCACCGACTTGATGAGCGAAGCTTCGCGGACGGCGTCGTGCGCCTCCTTCGCGAGGCCGCGGACCTGTGCGAACTCGCTCGCTTCAAGCGCGGTCCTTGCCTGTTCCAAGATCGCCTCCGCGCGCCCGAGCTCGGCTCCCTTGCGTTTTTCTCGGGCCGCTTCTCGCTCCGATTCGCGGAGTGCGGCTTGGGCGCCCGAGAACCGCCGGGCTTCCCGGAGGCTGGTGCGCGCTTTCTGCGCAAGGAGCGGAATGTCGGCGTAGACGCCACGACGGAGCGCATCCCGCGCCTCGGTCAGGATCTTCCGCGCCTCCGTGATGTTGACCCCGTCTTTGCGGGCCGAGTCGACGTCCGCCGCGGCGCGATCGAGGAATGCCTCCGCCCGAGCGTATTTGCGCTGGCGTTCCGCGCGTTCGATCGCTTGGGAGGCGAGCGGTCGGATCTTGTTGTACTCCCGCTTCGCGAGGGCCTCTCGGGCCGACGTGATGAGTTGTTCCGCGTCCGAAACGTTCCCGCCCCGTTCTCTCGCGTAGCGAATCCGCGTCTCCGCCTTGCCGAGGTGTCCCTGCAACAGGCGCTCGCGTCGCTGGTCGAGCGTTCGGACGGAGACCCGCCGAAGCCGTCGTTCTGCCTCGACGAAGTTTCCCCGCGCGGCGAGCGCCCGGGCTTGATCGATGTTCCGCTTGAACGCAATTGTCTCGATGCCCGCGCGGTTCGCCTCGTCCAACACGACGTCGGCGTGGGCCAGCGCCTCCGCCACCCGGGCTTTGTGCTTCGCGATCTCCAGCGCGCGCCGCGAGGCGCGAGCCAGGTCGAGCGCGCGGCCGAGCTCCCCGGCGGCCTCGGTCTGCTCCGCCCGCTCGAGGAGGCCTCGGGCGAACGACGCATCCGCGGGATCGCGGGCGGCCGCGGCGAAATCCTTCCGCGCGGCGGCGATCGCCTTCGTGACCGGTTCCGCCGTCGCCCGGGCCGTCAGGGCGCGACTGAGCGGTTGCCCACACGCGTCACAAACGGTCCTGCCGTCCGGGACCTCGGATTCGCAAAGGGGGCAACGGGCCATGGGCTCCAACCGAGGGATTCCCCTCCGTACCGGGAGGGAATGACGCGATGAGATGCCGGCCGAGCGTCTATAAAGGAAGCGTCCTCGATATCCTGCCTGATAACTATATGGCTCGGTGACGCGGACCGCGCGTCCCGAAAAGTTTCATTACCCGCCGGGCCATCGCACGACCGTCCGGAACGTCCCGCGGGGCGGTCCCGGAGGGTACATCGTTGGTGACTGCGCGGCGGGGCGGATCACTGGTCGGAATGGCGGTCGTCGACGCCGAAGGCGTTGAGATTGGGTACGTCACCGCGGAGGAACCGAAAGCCCTTGTGCTTGGCGAAGGCTCCACGGGTCGGATGCGCCTCGGCCGACGGTTCGTCGCGCAGGCGATGGACCGAATCATGCTCGCCGGGCCGGCGGCGCAGGTCTTCGCCGGGTTGAACGTCGTCGATTCGGATGGCGAGTTCGTCGGGATCGTGCGGGACACGATGGAGGCAGAGGACGTGCTGGACGCGTTCATCGTCGAAGACGAGCAGGGAGAGATGGTCACGGTCCTCCTGGAGGATGTGCGATTGATCGACGAATGGGTCGAGCTGTCGGTCGCCGGCGATTCGTTATACGAAAAGACCTAGGTCTCTTCCGCCTCGGGCACGAGCAGGATTCCGAGTCCCATCCAGATGATGAGGGCGATGGTCGCCAAGATGCCGCCATACCCGAGGGCCAAGTTGACAATCAACAGGACCGCGGGGAGCACCAGGCCGGCAACAAACCCGAGGCGGACCATGGCGGGCGACTCGAACGCCTCACGCCCTTAAAGGTTTGCGACCCCTCGGGTTCGAAGAATCTCTGGAAGCCTTCGATCCCGCGCGCCCCTTTTCTGCCGCATCTCGAATCGCCCGCAGATTTTCGCGAACATGGTCCGGGAAAATCCCGCTCCCGGAGACGAGGATGTCCGCCCCCGCCTCCGCCACGATTGGCGCGGTGTCCATCTTGATCCCTCCGTCGACCTGGACTTCCACGGAAAGTTTCTCTCGGTCGATGTATGCGCGGGCTTCCCGGATCTTGGGGACGACGTCGGCACGGAACGCTTGGCCCGCAAATCCCGGGTGGACGGTCATGACGAGCAAGAGGTCGACGTCAGCTAGAAAGGGGCGAACGCTGACGAAGGGCGTCGCGGGGTTGATGACGAGCCCAGGGGCCACGCCAACATCACGGATCGCCTTGAGCGTTGAGCGAACCTCATGATCGCTTTCGACGTGGACCGTGAGGTCGTCGACGCCTGCATCGGCAAACGCCTTGACGAAATTCTGTGGGTGTGTCACCATGAGATGCGCGTCGAAGGGCACCTTCGTCAGCGGCCTGATCGACTTGACGACCGCGGGTCCCATCGTGAGATTCGGTACAAAATGGCCGTCCATGATGTCGATGTGGAGCAAGTCGGCGCCCGCGTCAGCGGCTTCTATCACCTGTTCGCCGAGGCGCTCGAATCGCGCCGAGAGGATCGAGGGCGCGATTTTGATTCGCATCACGCGGCGAAGGAACGCGGAGGGAATAAGGGTTCCCTCGTCCGAAGACGACTGGGCTCGGACCTCGCTCGCTCCTTCGTCGTTCACGCGACGTGGTAGGAAATGAGGACGGCCTCGACGCGAACGCCGCGGATGGTCATCGTGGCTTGGACGACGCCTTTTACCGTCCCGCTGAACCAAAGCTCGGCGGGGGCTCGGTGCTCGATCGCCTCGTCGTTCCCGAGGTTCATCGCCATCTCCTTGTGGTCATCCATCGGCCCGGGCATGGCCAGGTGAACGCGCACGGGAATCGCACGGAAGGTGCCCGCAGGGGTCGTGACATTCTCCGCGGTGCCGCTGGTCAGGACGAGTTTCACCGGCACGGTCGCGTTGAAGTTCCAGTTGATATTCCACGTCCAGTTCGGGCCGGCCGCGTGCCAGGAGAGCGATGCATGGATCGTCGCGTTGCTCGACGCGTTCCACGATTCATTCTCGCCGAGGGGGAACGACCAGAGGTCGAGGGCCGGGCTGTACGTTGTCTCGACCGTGGCGCTAAAGGACGCATTGGCGACGCCGGCTTCCGTCCAGAGTGGGCCAGAGACCGTGACCAACCGGAAATCCTTGAGCTTCGCAAGATCCGACATTCGGTACCACGCGTAGCCTTCGACCGAGGCGTTCTCCAGGGCCGTGGGCCGCGACAGGATGATGGCATTAGCGGGCGTGTCGGTCGTCGGATCGATCAGGTCGGGGATGTGAAAGGATCCCGTGATGCTGACGTTGTACACCCCGTTCGATGCGGACGTGACCGTCCGGGTGATGCTCCCTACCTGGGACGAGGGCGCGCCCCATTGAGGGGTGAGCACTGGGTCGGGTCGGCTCGTGTTGTACGTCCAAGTGTCGCCAACCTGCCAAGTCGGAGCCGGGATCGGCGACGCTGTCTGCGGTCCGGGTCCGCCGGGACCGGGCTTGTCACTAGTGGGAGTTCGATTCGTGAGGCCTGTGAGGTTCATCGGCCCGAAGGCAACCGCTGCGACTGCAACGACGGCGATAACCGCCGCGACGACAATGAGCCCAAGCGACCGTGTCCGCATCCCGCTCTCCTCGACGCCGGCAGAACCCGTACAGGGGATATAAGGGAATTATTCGACGGACGTAGAACAACCCGTTGCGGTTCATCGTACCTTGAATCAAATGAAAACCGCCGCGTTTCGCATCGCCGTCCGCTCGTCACCAAAGCCCTTAAGTCCAACGCGTCATGTTCCCGCGGTCCCGGAGTAGCCAGAGGGGGCGAGACCCGGTCATGGTGGACGT
>DATEGJ010000259.1:0-2734 GCA_035280105.1 Thermoplasmata archaeon | reverse complement strand
GGCTTCGGGCTTCGGCGCGGCGGCGGGTTTCTCCGCTTTCGGAGCGGGGGCAGGCTTCTCGGGTTTCGGAGCGGCTTCTTTCTTGACTTCGGGCTCAACCAGCCTGTTGCGGACGAGGATGTGTTTGCGCTCGACCGCAAGCGCTTGATCTTTCGACTTGTAGACTTTCGCGTAGCCCAGCGTCTCATACCGGCCGAACGTCGAGGCCTCTGAATCCACGACGACAATGTCCTTCGTGACGTTCAGTTCGCGCGCCAGGAACGCTCGCAGGGCGTCGCGGGTCGGCGTCGGCTCGGCCTTGTGCACCGCCTTGAACGTAACCTCGACCCGCCTCAGAAGCGGGTTCTCCTTTCGCGCGAGGACCTGGAGTTCCATCGACTACCGTTCCATTCGCCGCAAGATGTCGAGGACCTTCGCCTTCGCCGATTGATCTGGTTTCACGACTACAACGCCCTGGGATGGCAACCCATACAAGACGGCGGCCGACCCAGGAGCGAGCGCGATGCAGACCAAGGCCAGAAGGTCCTCTTCGCCCCGGACTTCGACGCGTACCCTCTCGTCCGATTTAAAGGCTTCGGACATGACCCGCCATGCATCGGCGACGATCGTCCCAGCAGGATTCGTGACGCGCAACGCCTTCGTGCCGACGCGGGAGAGCGCCTCCCGCAATTCCGGATCTTCCTGGCGCTTTGTCTTGAAGTCGACGACACAGACATCAGGGGTGCGGCCGCGCGCGACGAGGTCGAGGGTGCAGAAATCCCCGACCGTCGCAACCGGCGAAGCGCGTCCGATCGTCGGAAGGATGTCGGCTCCGCTGACGAGCGGGCCCATCGGCCAGCGGAGGAACTCTCGGAGGGAATCGGGGAGGCGCAACGTCGCATTCGCGAATTCATCGAACGCGGAGGGCGAACTTCCCGTTGACATGGATGCCCATCTTCTTCGCGATCTCGGATCGCGCGTGGTCGACGATGACCACGTAGCCTTGCCAATCCTTCGACGTCTCGCCGCCGCAGAGAGGACACTTGTCCTCGTCCGTGATTGCGGAACAATTCTTGCACGCCTTCGGTACTTTGACGACCATTTTCATCTCACTTCTTTTTCCGCGCGCGGCCTTCCGCCTTTGCGCGGTCCTCTTCGATCCAGTCGAGTTTGCCGAGTGCCGGTTGCCGCATCGTCAGCCCGATCTTCGACTCGCGTGGCGCTCGTTCGTTCAACGACACTGCCACGATTCGCGTCCGCACCTTGTCTCCGATCCGCAAGTCGCGCTTCGTGTCCTTCCCGATGAGCCGCTGACCTTCCTCGTCCACGTCGACGCGGTCGTCCATGACCTGGGAGATATGCAGGAGGCCGTCGAGCGGACCGAACCGCACGAAGGCCCCGAACTTGAGGATCTCGACGACCGTTCCCTCGACGATCTCCTGGAGCTGCGGGGCGAACACGAGGGCATCGTAGCGCACGGTCTGGTAGACAGCTCCGTCCCCGTGGACAATACGTCCCTCCCCGACCCGCTCGATATTGCTCGCGACGAGGGTCAACGTCTTGTCCGCTCCGATCTTGCCTTCGAGGGTCGAGCGTGTGAGCTCCCGCGCCACGGAATCGATATCTTCCCCGAGCCGTTCGGGCGGGATACGGACGACGTCCTCCCGCTGGACCCGTTGGTACATGAAAACCAGCGGCCGAACAATCTAGTCCCTCTATTTAGGCCTTTAGCTCGCTGGAAAGGGTTGACCAAAACATCGTTCACGCGCCTCTTTCTCCCCCCTGATTCGCGGGCCTGTTTGCCTGCGCTGTCGCTTACCTTTATCTCCGAAACGGGCTTATCGCGCATCCGGTGCGCGAAACCGGGGCTCCGCGCGGCACCTCGGCCCGATGAAAACCGTGAGCGCGGAACCTCGTGTCGCAGTCGGGGAGAAGGGTGGACACCCTTGGGCCGGAACCGGAGCGACCTGATCATCTTCGTCGGCAAGCGTCTGCTGCAGCTCATCCCGGTCCTGTTCGGCGTCGTGACGATTACGTTCTTCTTCACCCATGTCGCCGTCCCGAATCCGTGCGCGTCGTGGACGAAAGCTAGGACCCCCAGCGCGGTGCAGCAATGCGTAATCACGTTCGGCTTCGACAAGCCGCTCGCCGTCCAGTACATCACCTACCTGGGAAAGCTAGTCTCGGGGGACTGGGGCACGAATTCCGTCCAGCAGGCGGTCTTACCTGCCATCCTGATCGCGTTCCCGGAGACCTTCGAGTTGGTCTTGGCGGCGATCGTCATGATGATCCTCGTCGGGATCCCGCTCGGTGTCGTCGCCGCCAACGGAGCCGGTCGGTGGCACGATCACCTGGTCCGGACGTTCTATCTGAGCGGATGGGCCACACCGACGTACCTCGGTGCACTGATCCTCGCGGTGGTCGTTGGACCGGCCCTCGGCCTTCCTTATCAGAGCAATTTCACGAGTCCGCCCTTGTTTCCGGAGTACACCCACATGTCGGTCCTCGACGCGCTACTCGCCGGCAACCTCGCGGCAACGGGCGACGCCATCCTTCACCTGATTCTGCCCGCCTCAGCCCTCGCATTCCTGAATCTCGGAATCGCGACGCGAATGACTCGCGGTTCGATGCTGGAGGTCCTGCCCCTCGATTTCGTCAAAACGGCCAGGATGAAAGGCCTCTCCGATTTCTGGGTGCTCTACAAGCACGCGCTCCGGAACTCGCTCATTTCCACGACGACCGTCCTCGGGATCAC
>DATEGJ010000258.1:0-7505 GCA_035280105.1 Thermoplasmata archaeon | reverse complement strand
TCTCGTTCCAGAACGTCGCGAGGCGAGCCGCATGACGTGGTCGGTATTCGACGATGTGCATTGGCGCGCACCGATGCGGCTCTTCCCTTAAAACGTGCGCTCGGAGGGCGGCGTCGCGCGACCCGTGACGCAATCTTTATCGCCGGATGGCTTTTCGTCGGGTGGCATGGCAGCCGCCACCGTCGCCGTCATCGGAGGATCCGCACTGGGGGACGCGTTCGACCTCGACGAGGCCGAAGCGAAGTTCCTCGTCACGCCACACGGGGCACCGAGCGACCCGCCCCGGATGGGAAAGTACCGCGAGGTCAACGTGGTTTTCCTTCCACGTCATGGGAAGGATCACCGCATTCCCCCGCACAAGCTGAACCATCGAGCGAATCTCTGGGCCCTCAAGGAACTCGGCGCGACCCATGTCATCGGGACCTCGTCCACGGGCTCGCTCAAGAAGGCGATTCGACCCGGGACGTTCGTCGTGCCCGACGACTTCATCGGATTCTGGAATGTTCCAACGTACTACGACGAAAAGGTCGTTCATGTGACGCCGACCCTGGATGAGACGCTTCGAGCCGCTTTGACCGCCGGGGCGAAGGACGCGCATGCGACCGCTCGCAGCCGGGGCGTGTACGTACAGACGACGGGGCCGCGGCTCGAAACCCGGGCGGAGGTTGCGTTCTTCTCGAAGATCGGGGACGTCGTCGGGATGACGATGGCCTCGGAAGCGACGCTCGCTTCGGAACTCGGGATCCGGTACGCGGCCCTGTGCACAGTCGACAACTTCGCCCACGGCATCGTCGACGAGCCGCTGTCCTTTGAAACAATCCGCGAGACACAGCGGGAAAATGCCGCCCTCACCCGGACGATCGTTACGAAAGCACTGGAGCGAATCGGATGAGCGTACTGATCAAGGACGTCCAAGTCGACCGCGAGGTGACGCACGTCTACATCGAGGGATCGCGAATCGCAGAGATCGGAAAGAAACGCGAAGCCGACACGGTCATCGACGGAAAAGGCAAGGTCGCCCTCCCGGGATTCGTGAACCTCCACACCCATGCCGCGATGACGTTGTTCCGCGGCTACGGCGACGACCTCGATCTCTCGACGTGGCTGGAGACGAAGATCTGGCCCGCCGAGTCGAAGCTTTCTCCGGATGACGTCTACTGGGGCACGAAGCTCGCCTGCCTCGAGATGATCAAGACCGGCACGACGACATTCAACGACATGTACTTCCACATGGACCAGGCCGCGAAGGCCGTGAAGGAGATGGGCCTCCGGGCTTTCCTCGCCGAAGGGATCGTCGACCTGAACGATGCGGACCGCGCGGTCCGGCAGCTGCGCGCGGCGGAGGACGCCAACCGCAAGATCGCGTCCCTGAAGCTCGACCGCATCACCGCGGTCCTCGGGCCCCATGCGATCTACACGGTCTCCAAGGATTCCCTCCTCCGGATCCGGGGGCTGGCGGACAAGAGCGGTTCCCAGATCCACATGCACCTCTCGGAGACGCGGCGGGAGGTCGACGATTGCCTTGCGGAGACCCGCCTGCGCCCGACCGCCTACCTCGACAGCATTGGATTCCTCGCAAAGGACGTCATCGCGGCGCATGGTTGCTGGCTCGAGCCCTCGGAGATCGAGATCCTCGCGCACACGGGAGCGAAGGTCGCCCACTGTCCCGTGTCTAACATGAAACTCGCAACGGGACAGTCGATGCCATACCCTGCGCTCAAGGAGGCAGGCGTCGTGATGGGCCTCGGCACGGACGGTGCAGCGAGCAACAACAGCCTCGACATGTTTGAGACGATGAAGGTCGCCGCCTTGGCGCAGAAATTTGCCAACAACGATCCGAAGATCATGCCCGCCCTCGAAGCGTACCAGCTCGCGACCCTCGGCGGCGCCCATGCCCTCGGGATCGATGCGGGCCTGATCGGCGTGGACCGGCTCGCCGACGTGATCCTCGTCGATCCCCGGAGGGCGGAACTCACGCCCCGCCACGATGACGTCAGCAACTGGGTGTATTCGGCGCGTGGCGGCATCGTCGACACGATGGTTTGCGACGGGGAGGTTGTGATGCGCGGTCGCCGGGTCAAAGGCGAGCAGGAGATCCTGGAGAAAGCGGCGGACGCGGCGCGCAAACTAGTGACGAGGGAATGACATGGCCCTCGACCGGTTGCGTGCGAGCCTTGCGGAGAGCCCGATCGTGAAGTTCGGGGAATACGAGTATTTCGTCCATCCAATCACCGATGGCATCCCGCTGGGTCGGCCCGAAGTCCTCGACGAAGTACTGACCGAACTCGTCAAGCTCGGCGACTGGTCGAAGGTCGACAAGATCGTCACCGCGGAGTCGATGGGCTTCCCCCTGGCAGCGGGCCTCTCCCTTCGCGTCCGCAAGCCCTACGTATTCGTGAGGAAGCGCCGATACGGATTGCCTGGAGAGATCTCGCTTCATCAAACGACCGGGTACTCGAAAGCGGACATGTTCATTAATAACATCCAACGAGGGGATCGTGTCACGTTCGTTGACGACGTGATTTCGACGGGCGGGACCCTCATCGCGATCGTCAAAGCGCTCCGTTCGATCGGTGCGAAAATCTCGGACGCGCTCATCGTGTTCGAGAAGACACCCGAAAAAGGGCGGATGGAAGAGGAGCTCGACCTCAGGATCAAGACGCTGATGAAGGTCGAGGTGAAGGGCGGTCGGCTCGTCGAACGAAACTAGGCAGGTTCCACCGGTGTCGCTTGCTGCGCCGCCTGACGTTCAGCGGCGACGCGAGCGAGGGCTCGCTTGAATAACGGCGCAGGTACGACCGAGACCAGGACGAGCACGAGGACGATCAACGAGAACAGCGAGTCTTTGATCACCCCGGCCGTCACCGCGGACAATGCGACGATCAGGCCAACTTCCCCGCGAGGCGTCATGCCCCAGCCGACCGCAAGCGATTCCTGAGCCGTCATCTTCGTGAGCCGCGCGAGGAGGCCGCAGCCGAATACTTTCGTGACGATCGCGACCACAAAGATCACCGTCCCAAGGATGAGGAACGGGATCGTCGCGGCGGAGACAAGGTTCACCTGGAGTCCTAGCGAGATGAAGAAGATCGGGGTGAAGACCGCCCCGAGGTATCCGGCTCCTTCCGTGAAATCATCCCGGAACGGCGTGCTGGAGAAGAGGGTCCCAGCCAGGAACGCGCCAATGATCGCGGACAGCCCGATTGACTCGGAGATGAACGCGTACAGGAACGTCACCGCCATCGCGATCAGGAAGCCGCCGTGTTTCAGCCCGAGCCGTAGTCCTTCGACTTGTCCGCGCACGACCAGCTTTCGGAAAAAGTAGAAGCCGACCGCCATTCCGACGACGAGGAACGCGACCGCCGTCGCCATCAAGAGCCCGATCGAGATCGGGTCAACCTGCCCGCGGCTCAAACCCACGACGATCGACAGGACGAGTAGACCGAGGATGTCGTCGATCACCGCCGCCCCCATGATCGTCTGGGCCACCGGCTCGCGCATCATCCCGAGGTCGAGGAGGATCGAGGCGGCGATCGCGGTGCTCGTCGCAGTGAGGGTCGCTCCAACGAACATGGCCATCGTAAATTGCGTCCCTTCCACGCCGACCTCCGACGAGGGGACCAGGAAGTACGCGGTCAGAAAGCCGAGGACGAGCGGGAGGACCACGCCTCCAAGGGCGACCCCGAAGTTCTTGCGGGTATACATAGCGCGGAGGTCGCTCTCGAGTCCGATGAGGAACAGCAGGAAGATCGCGCCGAGGCCTGCGAAGGTTGCGACGAGCGAGGCGTCGAAGTGGACGATGTTGAGGTACGCCAGGAGGATTCCCAGGCCGATCTCTCCGAGAATCGTGGGTTGATGGAACCTCTTGAACGTGAAGTGGCTCAGGGTCGCTAGCGTGAGAAGAATGGTGAGTTGTTGAAAGAGGGCCTCCATCCCGACGGCCATCGCGACGGGAACGGCGTTATTGTATTAATCACGTGCCCCCGGAGATGGAGGGAGCTTGAGAATCCGACCGTCGTCGGACGGGGTTTCGAACTACTCCGGCCGCTTTGTTCGGGCGCGGCGGCTCTCTTCTTCCGTCACGATCACACTCAGGTGAAGCGTGCCTTCGTCCGGATCCGGATCGTACCGGACGCTGCGACCTTCCGACAGGATCTTGTGAAACTGCAGCTTCACGGTCCCAGGAAATCCGGAAAACATCGCCGGCCTATGAAACGCAACGATGTGGTTCTCCGATGCGATACCTGATAACAAATTTTCCCGAGCCGGGTGGCGATTCTGGTCGCGAGAATCAGAAAAAGGGAAGGGATGGGAAAGAGGAACGTGACTACTGCTTCAGCATGTCGAGGCCGTTCCAATCTCCGCCAAAGTCCTTGACTTGGCCCGTGGCGAGCTGGAACCGCGCGCGCAGTTTCCCATTCTCGAAGAAAATGTACGCGTTGCGGAG
Source organism: Thermoplasmata archaeon (assembly GCA_035280105.1). Classification (GTDB taxonomy): domain Archaea; phylum Thermoplasmatota; class Thermoplasmata; order RBG-16-68-12; family RBG-16-68-12; genus RBG-16-68-12. The sequence continues at coordinate 3,061 of DATEGJ010000258.1, read as the reverse complement.
GCACGAGGTGTAGAGGTTCTTCCTCTTGCCCTTCTGGGTCAGAATCCGCTCAACACATTGGATGAGACCGACTTCCTCGAGGATTCGTATTTTTCGATAGCAGGCCGCGATCGGGATGCCGTAACGCTGACTGATTTCCTGGGCGCTGATCTTGCGCTTGTATGTGGCGAGAAGGATTTTTGCGCTGTATTCGTCCGTCAGGAGCTGCGATGCCTCCAAGGGGGAGAGCAGCTTCGAGTTGTCCTGGAATTCGCCGCCGATGTTGTTGGGGAGCGTGTTGTCCTCCACGGTGTCAACCCCGGTTTCCGATTCTGCATCGTCGATGAATTTTAGGGGTATTTAAGCTATCGCGTTTGATTCTCAGACAAAAAACTCGTTCGCCGGGTTGATTATCAGGACGACGGACACGCGCGTGCGCGCGAGCGACTACGTGTCGATCGCCGCGTTGAGTTCGATCCACTTTCCGTTGATATCTTTGTCGACGTCGAACTCGAATTTCACTCGGAAAATGCCGCTCTCGTACACGAGCTGCGCGGACTTGAGGAGAGAGCGATAGAGCTTCATGGTCTTCCCTTTCGGGGTCGTCACGATCTCCGCGACCTTGAGGAACGCCGCCTCCTCGAGCTCGTGAATCTTGCGGTAGCACGCCGCGATCGGGATGTCGTACTTGTCGCTAATCTCTTGGACGGACCGCGGAACGTTTTGCGTGGCAACGAGGATTCTCTCTGCGTACTCGTCCGTGAGCAAGCGAGAGACATCCTTTTCTCGCATTACGTCTCGATTCGTTCCCCCTATTAATTCGTCTATCTATCCGGTTCTCGGTTTTGATACTCGCCGATCGGGAGGGGACGCTCGCCGCGCCCGGAGAGGAACGATCCCCGATTCCCGTCACACGATCGGGCGTAGCAGCGCCTTCGGCACGCCGGCGGTCCAGTCCCAGGAGAGGTTGAACAACTCCGTGTACGGCTTCTGACCGTAGAGGACGACCGACCCGTTCACGCTGTCGAGGTGCAACACGACGTACGCGAGGTTCTCGAGCTTCGAAGCCGATGCGCTCTGAGGGGTCACGAACCCGACAAACGCGTCCTTCGCGCGACGCACCGCGGAGAAGACGCCGGACATCTGCTCGAGGACCTTTTCGCCGTACACCGATTCGAGGGTGTCGAACGACATCAGCGCGAGGAACGGCCGGTCCGACTTCGGGAGTTGGAACTCGACGTTCGACCACTTCAGGTCTACCTCGACATTCGTTCCCTCCATGTGCAAGACCGTCTTGGAGACCTCGGCGGAACCGAGGGTGGCCGCTTCGAAGACGCGAACGTGGGTTTCGAACGCCGTCTCGTGGAGATGCGGACTCACGAGTTCGCGCAGGAATTCCGTGCTCCCTTTTCGGGGCGGCACATGAGCCACGCCGCGCCCCTGGCTGACGAAGTTGCAGATGATCGCGGTCCGCAGCCAATCGACGAAATCGGAAGGCACGGCGTTCGAGATCTCGAACGCGACGACACGCCCACGGACGAGCCCGCCAGTTAGCCGATCGATCGCCTCGAGGCCCATGCTCACCGAGTCCTTCGAAAGATCCTTCACCGGTTTCCATGGCGCGACGCGGACCGGTTTCACCTCTTCGCGCACGTCGAAGGCGGTCAGTCGGCCGCCGTCGAGCGTGTACAGATAGCGGTGCTGCTGCACTTGCTGGCCCCGCAGCTTCTCGATCTGGAGCGCGCGCAGCCGCCTGCCTTGGTACTCGGTCGAGACGAGGCTCAGGACGCCGTCGCCGAGATAGTCGAGGCGCGTCTCCCCGCTGCTCTCGAGGACGTACAAGACGTTCTGCTTGCTCCCTTCGACGAGGTCCTTCTGGAGGACCGTGATGAGACGCGCCGCCGGGATGCCGTAGTGCTCCGCGAGCGCGTCGATCGAGTCGATCAGGACGAGGGAGCGTTTCGGGATGCGGGCGTCGACGAAATCGTAGGCGGCCTCGAGTTCGGGGAGGTCGAACCCGAGTGTGACCTCGAGGAAGTTGCCTTTCACCTCCCCGGCGCTCACCGATTCAGGATCGGCTTCCTCGCCTTCCTTGCCTTCCTCGAGTTTTCCCTCGAGCTGGTTAAGAGCGTCTCGGGCGACTTTCGTTTCCCGCGGGCCTTTCGGGCTCGTTTGAAGGATGGCGGGCTTGAGTCGGTCCTTGAGCCAAGTGAATTGGTTGTAGAGGGATTCATCGGAGACCCGCGAGCTCAGATAGTGCGATGCCGCGACCTCGCCGAGTTCCTCGGTGAGTTGCAACGCGAACGTTGTCTTCCCGGTGCCCGCCGGTCCCTTGACGATCAGGGAGTGGCCGCCGGGCGCCTGAAAGAATGAAACAATCTCGCGGGGAATGCGACCGGCCGGGGGCATGGGACGACTCGGCGGAAACAGAGACGCCCGATATACATAGGTTTCCATGTTGCTGTCATCCGACGAACGCGGCGCCGAAATCGGAGCCGCCGACGAGCTTCTGGAAGCGCCGCGCATCGGAATGCATCGTCTCGTTGCCGAAGAGAACGTACGCGTCGTCGTATTCTGCGCAGACCCTTCGAAGACGGGCTAAGTCGTCATCGGCATAAGACCGACCGATCGAGCCGTCGGGTCCCGTCCCGGGAATCCGGAAGTACGCGAGCCCGTATGTCGCCGGTTCGTTCTCGAACGGATCGACGGCGTGGACGAGATTCAGGTCCTCGCAGATCCGTTCGACGATGTGGGTCGCCCAGCGACCGCGCAACTCGATCGCCTTCACGACGTCCGTCTCGATCGATTCGAAGAACCGATAGATCGCGGTCCGATTCGCCTCCGTCGGACCGAAGTCCGCGGGCGTCTCGAACACGATGGCCGCCGCACCGAGGGCCTCGGCGACGGCGCGCGTGGCACCCCACCCCTCCGGGGTCATGTGTGACGCTTTCATGCAGAAACGGAACTCCCTGGGAGCTGCCGACCGCCACCGGGCGGCCTGCGAGACCTCGACGGGCGTGTCTAATGTCTCAGGGATCTCCACCGCCGAGAGGTCTCGAAACACCTCCGCCGGAGGTCGCGC
>DATEGJ010000257.1:0-2503 GCA_035280105.1 Thermoplasmata archaeon | reverse complement strand
TCACGATGCCGTTGGAACGACGAAGGCAGCATGGCCGATCTTGAAACAGCAGGTCGACGAGGGGGTCGGCTTCATGATGTCGATGTCGAAGGCGATCGCCTCCGAACCCAAGGCGACCGCAATCCTGTGGGCAAGCACGCCGAGCGATGTCCGCCTCGTCGTCTCCCGCGGGCCCGAAGTCCCGATCGATGCGGGCGAACTTGTCCGTACGCTCGCGCCGGAGTTCCACGGAAAAGGCGGCGGGAAGCCGGACTTCGCGCAAGCCAGCTTGCCCAGCACTTCCGCGGCTCGCGCTGCGGCCGACCGCCTCGAGGAACTCATCCGGAAACAACTCGGGATCCAGAGCGGATGACATGGATCTCCGGGCTTGGCGCCGCCGCGTTCGGGAATACGATGAAATCACGAACGTCGGGCCGATCATCCGCCGCTACTTTGTGATCGGTGCGTTCGACGGCGCCCTGACGGTCCTCGGCATCATCCTCGGAGCGTCCGCGGTCGGCGCGACGGAAGCGCACAAGGCCCTTATCCTGTCCGCATCGATCGGCGCCGCGGTCGCGCTCGCGGTCAGCAGCGCTGTGGGCGCCTACGAAGCGGAGCGGGTCGAGAAGAAGCTCGACATCCGGACAATCGAACGGGCCCTCTTGGCGCGGTTGAGCGAGGAACACAAGGAGGCGTTCCAGTTCGCCGCGATCATCAGCGCCGTGGCCCACGGCGTTGCGCCTCTCTTCGCCGCCCTCCTTCCGATCATCCCGTTCCTCCTTCTCGATGTTCAGTCCGCGACGATCGCCGCGATCGTCGTCACCCTCGTGATCTTGTTCGTGCTCGGAGCGTACCTCGGGAACCTCGTCCGCGAACGCGTCATCGTGACCGGCCTTCGGTTCGTCGCGGCCGGCCTCGGGACCGCCGCGATATTGTGGCTGATGGGAACGCGTCCGCTGTGAGCCCGCGCACCTTCAAATAGCCGCGAAGGTTGGCTCGGCCGATGCTTTCTCCCGAAGCGGAAATCGAAACGCTTCGGTCCGCGGTCGCGCGCCACTTTCCCGTATACGGCGTTATCGTGACGCCACTCGCGCTGACGTTTCAGGTGAATCCACCTCCCGGTGGGATCGATGCGGCGTTCGACGCGCTTCGCCAGGAGCTCATGCCGAAGGAGTACATCCCGTCAATCAATCAGCAGCGCGGCGAGACGCTGATCCACGTGCAGCGCCGCCCCAAGAGCCGCTTCGCGGGCATCCAGGTGAACATCGTCTTGCTCTTCCTTACGGTCCTGACGACTGTGTTCTTCGGTGGCGCGTGGAATTGGTCCGGCTATTCCGGCAAACCACTGCTGTCCGCGGAATCGATCGGGTACGGGACGCTGTTCTTCACGGTCCCGTTGCTCACGATCCTCGGCTCCCACGAGATGGGGCACTACCTCGTGGCGAAGCATTACAAAGTCCACGCCTCGCTGCCGTTCTTCCTTCCTTCGCTCCCGCCGCTAGGCACGTTCGGAGCGTTCATCAGCATGCGCGATCCGATCCCGAATCGCCGTGCCCTCCTCGATATCGGCGCATCGGGGCCGCTCGTCGGATTCCTGATCGCCCTCCCCGTGACCTTGGCGGGTCTCGCGCTGTCCGCAGGATCCCCGCCGGTCCCTGCGACCGTCACGGGCGAATCGATCAATGCGTCCCTGCTGTTCAACGCGCTCTCGTTGTTCTTCCCGATCCCGAACCAGTCGGTCCTTCACCCGCTCGCCTTCGCGGGGTGGGTCGGGCTCTTCGTGACCGCGATCAATCTCCTCCCCGCGGGGCAGCTCGACGGCGGGCACGTGGCCCGCGCGCTCCTCGGGAGGAACCAATTCTACCTCTCGTGGGCGACCGTCGCGATCCTGTTCGGCATGAGCCTCGTCTACCCGGGCTGGTTCATCTTCGGCTTCCTCATCCTGACGCTGGGCGTCCGACACCCGCCACCGCTGAACGATCTCACCCAGCTCGACGTACGGCGCAAGCTCATCGGTATCGCCGCGGTGGGCATTCTGCTCGTCACGTTCGTTCCCGTGCCCTTTGCCGTTGTATCGGGGCCGCAGGCCCTCGGGTTCGAGGCCGTGAACGGCACGCCGCTCCCAGAAATCACTCAGGCAATCCGGATCGGGACGACGGTCAACATCACGTTCGCCGTGAATCACACGATCCCGGTCCGCGAATCGGTCATCGTCGCCGCAAACGTCAACGAGTCCAATCTCGCGAGTTTTGGCTTTTCGATTCTGTTTACGGACGTCGCGATCGGCTCGAACGTGACATCGGTCTGGAACGCCACCGTCAGTGTGTCGCTGAGCGGAGGCCAACGGGCCGTCCTGACGCTCCGTATCACCGCTCCGTCGTCGTGGCCGCCCAACGCAGTCCTGCCACAGGATGTGACGTTCCGTGTGCACGCGACGACGGTCCGGGGCACAGCCGAGTCTTTTCTCCCAATCATCCTGCACGTCACGCCTTGACGAACACGCAGAAGTGACGCACGAGCGAGC
>DATEGJ010000256.1:0-3587 GCA_035280105.1 Thermoplasmata archaeon | reverse complement strand
CAAGGCCGCGTTGAAGCAGGCCAAAGACGATCTCTCGAAAACCACCATCTACTCGCCGATGTCCGGGACGGTCAGCGCGTTGAACAAGGAGCAGGGTGAGATCGCCCTCGGCTCTCAATTCCAGAAGGACGTCATCCTGATCGTCGCGGACCTTACCGAGATGGAAGCCCAGGTCAACGTGGACGAGAACGACATCGTGTCCGTCGCCGTCGGTCAGAAGGCCGAGATCGAGGTCGACGCCATGCCCGACCACAAGCTCACGGGCGTCATCTCCGAGATCTCGAACAGCGCCAACGTCGCGGGGCAGGGCACCGCGGAGCAGAAGACCGAGTTCGAGATCAAGATCGCCATCATCGATCCGCCCAAGACGCTGCGTCCCGGCATGACCGCCAGCGCAGAGATCGTCACCAAGACTCAGGAGAACGCGCTCAGCGTGCCTCTCCAGACCGTGGCGGCCCGGACGGTGGATCAGCTGACGATGAAGGGCGAGAAGCGGAAGGACGCCGAGAAGCGCTACAAGGCGGACAAGGACGGATTCGTCGAGATCGTGTTCACGGTCGTCGGGGGAAAAGCCGTCGCGAAGCAGGTCAAGACCGGCATCCAGAGCGACGCCCTGATCGAGATCGTGGAAGGGCTAAAGGAGGGCGAGGTCGTGGTCACGGGGAGCTACCGGGCCATCTCTAAGGACCTGGAGAACGGGGCGGTGGTGACCATCAGCAAGGAGCCCAAGGCCGGCAAGGGAGGGGCGCAGGCGAGTGAAGCTGGCGGTTGACCTCGCCGAGTCATTCCACGTAGCCATCGCCGCCATCCGGGCCCGAAAGGCGCGCGGCGCCCTGACCACGCTGGGGATCATCATCGGCATCGTCGCGGTCGTCCTGACGATGACCGCTGTGAACGGACTGCAGAACAAATTCCGCGAGAGCTTCTCCGCCATCGGCACCGACGTGCTCTACGTATCGCGGATGCCGTGGATCGTCATGAATGACTTCTTCCAGTTTCGCAATCGTCCGCCGCTCGACCTCCGGGAGGCCCGCGAGCTGGAGAAGAACATGCGCGGGCGGGCCATCGTCAATCCCACCATGGACGGGCGGCAGGACGTGAAGTACCAGGCCGAGACCATGGAGGGAGTGACGATCATCGGCACCACCGAGAAACAGTCGATCCTGTCGAGCGCCGTGCCGCAAACCGGGCGGTTTCTCCAGGCGTACGACGTTCGGTACAAGAAGTACGTCTGCGTCATCGGGACCGACGTGAAGGACGGCCTGTTCGCATCCACGAACCCCCTCAACAAGTCCCTGAAAATCGGCCGGACCCTGTTCCGTGTCATCGGTGTCATGGAGAAGCAGGGGGGGAGTTTCATGGGAGGGCCGAACTTCGACCGGCAGATCTTCGTGCCGATCACTTCCTTCGTGGGCGCATTCGGCGGGGGCCGCGGGCAAGATGTCAACGTGGCGGTGAAGGCGCCCCGGCAGGAGGCGCTGAAAGACACCGAATACGAGGTCATCGGGGAGATGCGAAAGATCCGGAAGCTCCGCCCGGTTCAGCCCGACAACTTCTCGATCAACAAGCTCGACACCCTCGTGGGCACGTTCAGCAACGTCATGGGGGTCGTCCTTCTCGTCGGGCTCATCGTAACCAGCATCTCGCTCTTCGTCGGTGCCGTGGGCGTGATGAACATCATGTTCGTCTCGGTCACGGAGCGAACGAGGGAAATCGGCGTCCGGAAAGCGATCGGCGCGACCAAGCGCGTGATCCTCTCCCAGTTCCTGCTGGAGTCGTGCACCATCTGCCTCCTCGGGGGTGTCATCGGCATCGTGCTGGCGTCGATCCTGACCGCCGTGATCAACGCCGTGCTGATGCCCGCGACAGTATCGTGGCCCATCGTGATCGTCGCGGTGACGGTGTCGATGGCGGTAGGAATCGTCGCCGGCGTGGCACCCGCCTATCGGGGCGCCAGGCTCGACCCGATCGAAGCGCTCCGCTATGAGTAATAGAGGAAGAATCCCTCATGCGCCTGCGTGACACCCTTCGTATGTCGATGGGAACCCTCCTCAGCAACAAGCTGAGGTCGACCCTTACCCTCGTGGGAATCGTGGCGGGCGTGGCGTCGATCATCGCCGTCATGACGGCGATCTCCGTCGTCCAGTCGACGATGGAGAGGGAAATGAGCGTCCTGGGCGCGCAGACCTTCCAGGTCCAGAAGTGGCCCGCGGGCGGCTTCCATTCGGACGCGGATCGCCGCCGGGCCATGCGCCGGCCCCCGCTCACGCTCAAGGACGCCGCCGCGATCCGGGAGCACGTCGAGTCCGTGGATTTGGTGGGGTCCGAGCTCTGGGACTTCGGGTTCGTCGTCGAGTACAAGGGCGAGTCGACCAACCCGAACGTCTCCATCTGCGGCGGGACGCCCGAATATCCGCAGAACAATACCCACTACGTCGGACTCGGACGAAACATCTCGCCGATCGACGTCATGAGCGCGCGCAACGTCGTCGTCATCGGTTACGCGCTCGGCAAGAAGTTCTTCCCCTTCGAGGATCCCATCGGAAAGATGATTCGGGTCGACAAGCGGAAGTACGAGGTCGTGGGCGTCTTTGACGAGAAGAAGTCGGCGTTCGGGGCGGGCTACGACAATTACGTCCTGATGCCGGTCTCGACCTTCATCAAGACCTACGGGTTGACCGATCGAAACGGATTTCCCCGCTCCGTGAACATCACCGTGCGGGCCAAGACCCCGGCGCTGATCGGCGACGCGATCGAGCAGACGCGCCAGGTGCTTCGAAGCGAGCGCGGCGTCAAGCCCAACGAGGTCGACAACTTCGAGTTCTTCAACAGCGAGAGCCTGATCACGCGGTTCAACGAGATGAGCATGAGCGTGAAGATCGCGGCCTTCGTCATCGGAATCATCGCGCTGCTCGTAGCCGGTATCGGCATCATGAACATCATGCTGGTGGCGGTAACGGAGCGCACGCGGGAGATCGGGATTCGGAAGGCGATCGGGGCCAAGGGCATCACGATCCTGACGCAGTTCCTCCTGGAAGCGGTGATCCTCTGCAATATCGGCGGGGTGATCGGCGTGATCGTTGGATTCGGGCTGGGGAACCTCGTCGCCCTCTTCGCACACTTCGACGTGAACGTGCCTATGGAGTGGGCCGTGATCGGGCTCGTATTCTGCTCCGCCGTGGGCATCGTCTTCGGCCTCCTGCCTGCAATTCGCGCATCTCGACTCCACCCCATCGACGCCCTGCGATACGAGTAGAGGTTGCGCCGGGTCCCGCGCACCCGCGATAATCTCGATCTCTCAAATCTATGGAGGGATCATGGGACACCACCTGGATACCGCGATTCTTAGGGCGTCCGTAGCCGCCCTCGTCGTAGCAAGCGCGGCCGGCTGCTCTTCGATGACCAAGGAGCAGAAGGGCGCGATCATCGGCGCCGCCGCAGGCGGCGCCGCGGGCGGCGTGATCGGGAACGCGACGGGATCGACCGCGCGCGGCGCGATCATCGGAGCCGTCGTAGGCGGCGTGGCGGGCGGGATCATCGGCCACCAGATGGACAAGCAGGCGCAGGAGCTCCGGCAGAACATTCCC
>DATEGJ010000255.1:0-13541 GCA_035280105.1 Thermoplasmata archaeon | reverse complement strand
TGGGGCGGAACCGGAGTTTGTCTTGCTTCCGATCTGGCGGTTCGAGGTCGTCTCAAAAGCCGATGGCCACGGTCGCTCGCTATGGGTCGAAGGCGCGTTCGGCTCGGTGTTCCGCGAAGCCCCGTGATTCGACTCGCGACTCACATCCAACCGAGCGCGCCGAGCTTCTCCGGAAGATACGTGTCGGTGACGTAATCGAGGCCGTACTTCGCGAGCGCCTGTTGCTCGGCCTTCTTGTTGATCTGGAGCATCGTCTGGATCTCATTCCGCCAGAACTCGTCGTTGAAGCGAGGGTCGGACATCTCCGCATTCAGCGCCCCGACATCCCGTGGCGTGAGGGCGTCCGTCGGAAGCTCGTAGTTCAGGATGTCGCTCGCCGTGATGCCGATAAATTCTGCGGTCGGCGTGGCCAGGTATTCGGAGATGTGCGCGGTCTTGATCGCGCCGTACGCCACGGAGGCGTGGATGCGGAACGACCAAGGATCCCCATCGGTGAAGGTGCAAACGTTAAGTTTCAACTCTTCATTTAATCTTTTTAACAATCGACGTGTGCTTCGACTCGGTTGGCCCTTCAGGTGCACGAGGACGCACTTCGCGTCGTCGTCGAAGCCGTTCTCCACAAGCCGGTCGAACATGCCGCCCGTCTCGATGGCCAGGACGAATTTCGCGTCCGCGTCGATGAACTTGACCTTCTCCTTCTCAACGTTGTATGGGATCGTGTAGCCGGCGTCGCCAACGTCGTCGCGGCAGTTGATCCGCTTGCGGTCCCCGTTTCGCGTGATCTCCTCGAGGGTCACGTTCCCGATGACGCTCGCGCCGCTCTCCTCGGGACGGAGCTTGAAGTCCTCTCGGAGAAGCTGCGTGATCACTTCGAGATCCTCGGCGAGAAGATTCGATTCCTCCTGCGCATGGAACTTCGCGATGTCCCAGCCTTCGGAGATGTAGTACATTTCTCGCAGGGTCGACGACTTGCTGTCACGGATCATGTCGCGGATGAACTCGAGGACGTGCATCGTGCGCAGGAGCATGAGCGCGCCTTTCAGTTTCTTGGCGCTGCGAACACCCATGAGGTTGCCGTACTTCCACACGGCGTGCTTCGAGTCGAAGCGGATGTTCGCCTTGGTCCGGAGTGGGATTTTCATCTTGGGAATCTGGCCGCCGTCCAGTTCCTCGTAAATCTCTTCCGCAATGCTGTACAAAGCATCGACGGCTTTGTTCGATGGCGGTGCGCCCGCCTTCGCCTTCTTACTCATCCTCGAGCGACTCCTCCGTTTCGTCGTAGTCGATCTCGCCCTCTTCCTCCGCCTCCGGAGCCGCGGCCTCTTCGCCTTCGAACTCGGCGTAGTTCAGTTCCCAGTCGCCGGGGAGCGGTTCGGCGCCGATCACGAGTCCGGGGTTGATGCCGCTCACGTAGATCTCGGATTCATCGTACTCCGCCTCGTCGAGTCCCTCCAGGACGAACGAGATGGATCCTTTGCTCACGCTGTCGATGCGCTTGAGCTCCCACGTGATCTTGCCGTCGTCGCGGACCTCGGAGGGTTTCGGGTCGAGCTGTTTCGCCTGCAGGCCCCGCGGAAGGAGCACGTGGAGGTTCAGCTTCTTCCCGGCCGACGTGAAGTTGTGCGCGTTGATCGTGACCGCGTGGCGTTTCGCCTTCTTGTCGTACGCAATCTGCTCGTCGATCCAGACGACACCCATGATCTTCGTGATCGTCGCGTCGAGGACCGGGACCTTTTTGTTCACGATTGTCGCGGACTTCTGCGCGATCCGCGGGAGGATGAGCTGGACGATGTCGAACTTCTCCTTCGTCTTCGCCCGATGGGCCTTCTTCGTTAGATGCGTCTTGAGCCGCCGACCGCACTCCTTCAGCGCTAGGTCGAGTTCCGTCATGACTTCGTCGAAGGTCGCGACCGCCTCCTTGGCCTCGGACGTGTACGGCACCTTCGTCGAACACACGTGGACCAGGATGATTGCGGGACCGAACGGCACGCCCTGTCCCCCGCGTTGCTCGAGTCCGTACCGCCTCCAGTCGACGTTTGCGACCGCTTGCGTCAAGGCGCATCCCCCGGCTTGGTACATCAGCGGCACTCGGTTCGCAAATCGAAGGACCTCGACGGGCTGGTCCGGAGGTAGGTCGCCTCCGTAGACGATTCCCACCTCGACCTGGAAGGGGTTGCCGGAGTAGACCGCGGGATCGCGAGTCAACGGGGGCGCGTAGAATTCCGGCCTCAAGTTGCCGAGGACGTTCTTGAGTCCACGCTTGATCAGCCGTTCTCCGATGGGACTCAGACAGTCCGTGGGCGGTGCCATTAGTTTCGCGTTTTGCATGGCTTCGTGGAGCGCTTTCGCTTTTTCGAGATTGAGCAACTTCGGTTTCGTCTCCGGATCGAGTCCGGCGGCATCGCAGATCTCCTTGGCAACCCGTGACGAAACCCGCACGAACTCTTCCTCCAGGAAGGCCGCCAGCTTGTACGACTTCGTCTCCTTCATCATCGCCATGAGGGTGCCAAGCTCGATGCCGTGAGGATGCGGTGGAATCTCCTTCGTCTTGGGAGGGAGATCCTCCGTCGCCCGCTCGAAGAGGACCGCTTCTCCGTCCGGCGGACGGTATGTGATTCGGGCGTGGGGATTCACGATGGCGGTCGCCTTCAGATACTCCGGGACCGACTGTTTGCTCGCGACATATCGTGCCTTGAGGGGGATCTCGACGCGTGTCCCATGCGAGCGCTCCCAGACGACGAAATCTTCGGAGACGATGTTCGGCCGGTTCTTCTTCGTGTCCAGGATGAGTTCGATCTCGTAGGCAACGTCCTGTTCGGCGACCTTCGATCGGATCTTGGTCGGCTTCCCCGTCGTGATCTGGCCGTACATTACGGCCCCGGAGATCCCGAGTCCTTGCTGCCCGCGATTTTGGCGCCGGGAATGAAATCGCGAGCCGTACAACAAGCGACCGAAGACGTTGGGGACCTCTCTCTTGACAATCCCCGGACCGTTGTCCTCGACGATGGCGCGGAATTCCTCCTTATCGACGCGCTGAACCTCCACAGAAATTTCCGGAAGGATGTCGGCGTCGGCGGCCGCGTCCAAACTATTGTCGACGCCCTCTTTCACGACCGTCAACAGCGCTTTCGTCGCCGAATCGTATCCCAAGATCTGGCGGTTGCGCTCGAAGAATTCGGAGACGCTGATCTCCCGTTGCTTCTTTGCGAGCTCTTCCGCAATCGACGTGGAGGGCATGTCATCCCGGGTGGGCGCGGTGAGAACGCGATGCGTTCCCATCCCTTGTGTCCGCGTATTTAGGCCCGTGCATTTAAGGTTTCGCTGGACACGTACGATGATCGAAATCAGGGAGGGACGGCGGGCTCGCGGAAGAGAATAGAGCTCCGAATTGGATGGCGGGAACTCGCGTGTCAGTCTTCGAAAACGGCCCCACATTTCGGGCACTTGACGTCGCTCTCGGCGACGTCGGCACCGCAGTTGGTGCAGGTGAACGCCGCGACCTTTGTGCTCTTACTGCCTTCCGTCGAACTTGGAAGGGCCTTCGCTTTCTCGTCCGCTTTGTTCTCTTTCGCTTTCGCCTTTCGCTTTGGGATGTCGGTCTTGCCCTCGAGCATGCGGGTCCGACTTTGCCGCATTCGCACGGAATACCACCACATGAACATGATCAGGTAGTAGAAGGTCAGGGGGACGAGCATCGAGACGCCGGTGTAGTACAGGAAGAGCCCGTAGAACGTGTAGCCGGAGGCGATGAGCGGCCCAAAGTCCGAACTCGTGAAGGTCCAATTCCGCCGGTTGTCGGTCGCCGAGAAGCCGTATCCGTAGATCGAGTCGCCGAGGGTCGTGTTGTACTGGTACCACGTCCCGTTCGAGACGAGGACAGGGACCATCGCGAATCCGCTGGCGTGCGGCGTGATTCCTTCGACTCGAGTCAGGTTGAGGTAGACGCTGTAACTCGCCGTCGAATTGGCGGGCGTCTTGAGGAGGACGCGGAACGTGAACGTCTGGCCCGGACTCCCGTGGTACGGCGCCACCGTCCCGTTCGAGAGGACCATCGCCGGCGTCGTCGAGGTGTCGACGAAGCTCCGAAGCGGGAACGCCTGGTTCTGAACGACGAGCTGATTGGTCAGCAACGCGCTCGCCAGGAGCGTCGCGATCAGGAAGATCGGCAACGCGTTGACGGCGAGGTGCCTCGGCTTCCGTTCTCCGAGGTAGTAGGGGATGATGAACGCGGTGACTGGCATCAGGAGGAGCGCGAGGCACGCGACCGCGGTGACGGTGAGCAGGTACAGCTCCGCGACGAGGACGCCGAGGAGGACGAGATACAGGACGCGGAACCATGGCGTCTTCCGGAACTTCTGGAACCACGTCCAGAAGCGCACGAGCATTACCCGGGTGCCAGATTCTTCAGGGGCCGCCAAGGGCCTCTCCGATGCAGGGTTCTTGATAAATAGTTATTCCGGGGAGCGCGACTGCCATCCTCGGAGACGCGATTCGCGGTTTTCACTCCCACGGCCGAACGTTCTTATATCCTCGCCAAAATAGCGCGGGCCTTCTCGAAGGCGTTCGATGAAGAAGCTCGTTGTGGCGATTGGCGGCAATGCGCTCCTCCCGGTCGGGGATGCGGGGGACGCGGCGGGCCAGCGACGTCGAATCGATGGGACGGCGGCGCGCCTCGCGGACCTCGTACAGGCGGGCCACGATCTCGTCGTCACGCACGGCAACGGACCACAGGTCGGGAACATCCTCTTGCAGAACGAGGAGAGCCGCCATCTCGTCCCTCCGATGCCCCTCGATGTGTGCGTCGCGGAGAGCCAGGCGCAGATCGGTTACATGCTCTCGCAAAGCCTCCGGAACGAGTTCGCCGCCCGCAAGATTCAGCGGGGCGTGGCGTGCGTCATCACGCAAGTCCTCGTCGATGCGAAGGACCCCGCGTTCGACAATCCCACGAAACCAATCGGGCCGTACTACGCTCGCGAGGACGAGATTGTCGTCAAGAAAGCGAAAGGTTGGAAGATGGTTTACGACCAGCGGGGTGGGTGGCGGCGGGTCGTCCCGTCGCCGCGTCCGGTGGACGTCGTGGAGAAGGACATCGTCCGCGCGCTCGTCGGGGACGGCGATGGCCGCGTCGTCATTGCGGCCGGAGGCGGCGGAATCCCGGTCGTCGCGAAGGGCGGAAAACTCGTCGGGGTCGAGGCGGTGATCGACAAGGACCTCGCCGCCGCAATTCTCGCGCGCGTGATCGGTTGGAAACACCTCGTCATCGCGACGGACGTGCCCCAGGTCGCCCTGGACTTCGGGAAGCCCACCCAGCGTCTTCTCGAGCGCCTCACGATCGGTCAGGCGAAGAAGCACGTGGCGGACGGCCAGTTCCCGCCCGGGAGCATGGGGCCGAAGATCCAGGCGGCGATCGAGTTCCTCGAGCAAGGCGGCGAGCACGTCGTCATCACGGACCTGGAGCACCTCGGGCCCGCGGCGGACGGCAAGGCCGGGACGACGATCGTCCGCGCGTGAACCGGGCAGCTACTCGGTGTGCGTTGAAAGCTTTTTAGCGATGCGTCCCGCTGGCTGCGGTACGCATGGCCATTGAGGACCAGATCAAGGCGGCCGAGGATGAGATCCAAAAGACGCCGTACAACAAGGCGACCCAGCACCACATCGGTCGGCTGAAGGCGAAACTTGCGCGGCTCAAGGACGAGCAGGAGACGCGGCGGCTCAAGTCCGGCGGTGGCGGTCCGAGCTACGCCGTCAAGAAGAGCGGCAACGCGACGGTCGGACTCGTCGGCTTTCCGAGCGTCGGGAAGTCCACCCTCCTCAACGCGATCACCGACGCGACGAGCGCGGTGGCGGCGTACGACTTCACGACCCTCGATGTGATCCCAGGCCTCCTCGAGCACCGCGGCGCGAAGATCCAGATCCTCGATATGCCGGGCTTGATTCGCGGCGCCTCGAAGGGCCGAGGACGCGGGCGGGAGGTCCTCTCCGTGGCTCGGGCGTGCGACGTCATCCTCCTCATGATCGACGTCTTCGAGACCCACGTGGACGTCCTCACGGAGGAGCTTCGCCTCGCGGGGATCCGCCTGAACGAACGGCCCGCCGACGTCACGCTGACGAAGGCAAACCGCGGCGGCCTCCGGGTGAACCCGACGCTCAAGCTCACCCACCTGGACGTGGACCTGATCGCGGACATCTGTCGCGAATGGGGCTACCTGAACGGTACGATCGTCGTGCGCCAGGACATCACGGAGGACCAGCTGATCGACGTCCTCGCGGGGAACCGCGTGTACGTCCGCGCGCTCGTCGTCGTCAACAAGGTCGATCTCGTGAGCTCGGACTATGTGAAACAGCTGCAGTCCAAACTTCCCGGATGGAAACTCGTTCCGATCTCGGCCCAGAAAGGCGTCGGGCTCACACGCCTCAAGGACGATGTCTACGAGACGCTTCGATTCATGCGAGTGTTCCTCAAGCCGCAAGGCAAGGAGGCGGACCTGGCCGAACCGTTGATCGTCAAGGACGCCTCGGACGTCGGCATGGTGTGCGACGCGATCCACCGCGACTGGCGCAAGCGCTTCCGCTACGCGAACGTCTGGGGGACGTCGGCCCAGTTTCCGGGTCAGAAGGTCGGCCTCGATCACGTTCTCAAGGACTCGGATATCCTGACGATCGTCTTGCGGAAGGGATGACGCGGTGCGGGCCTTCATCACGGGAGGCACGGGGCTCATCGGTCGACCCCTGGTCGCCGCGCTCCTGGCGCGAGGGTGGGAGGTCTCCGTCCTCACCCGGGACCCAACTCGCGCGAGAGACCTCGAGGCCCGTGGCGCACGGATCGTATGCGGCGATGTGACCCGTCGCACGTTTCAGGCGGCGATGGCCCACGCGGATGTCGTGTTCCACACCGCCGGATGGATCGAATTGGGTGTCACGAACGTCGCGCGGATGTTCGAGGTGAACGTCGCGGGGACGGCGAACATCTTGTCGATGGCGCGCCAGGAGAACGTTGGCCGGATCGTCTTCACGAGCACCGCCGGGGTGTTCGCTCCGACGCCGCTGAATCCACCGGCGACGGAGTCGGCCCCGATCCGGCTCGCGCTGAACGACCCGTATGTCCGGTCGAAGGTCCAAGCCCACGAGCTCGCCGTGAAGGAGATGCGCAGCGGTCTGCCGGTGACGATCATCCTGCCGGCCGCGGTCTTCGGACCGTACGACACCGGTCAACTCGGCCGGAGCCTCGCCCTCCTCGTCCGCGGACGATTGCCGCGGCTCCCGAACGGATTCGGGACGAACACCTGGACCCACGCGGCGGATATTGCGGAAGGGGTAATCCTCGCGGCGACTCGAGGGACGCCCGGCGAGCTGTACCTCCTCGCGGATCGCGTGCTCCCCGTGGTCACTTTCTATCGGCTGGCCGCGGAGGCCGCCGGCGTGCCGCCACCGAGGGCGAACGTCCCGATGGGGCTCGCCCGGTTCGCGGCGCGCTTCTCGGAGGCGAGCGCGCGACTCGCGGGCCGTACGCCAATCCTGTCCCGCGCGTCGCTCGACCTCGCGGCGGTCAACATCATCGCGGACGCGTCGAAAGCTCGCACAGAACTCGGGTGGAATCCGCAGCGGCTCGAAGATCGGATTCGCGAGACCATGGCATGGTACGTGGACCGGTATCGCGATCGACGCGCGCCGCCCCCGCTCAAACCAAGCGGTGCATCCGCCTGAGGTCGTCCTGAAACGGTGTGACCGCAGCGGGCATTTCGACGCCGCGGAGCTCGGCATTCAGCGGGAGGCCTTCGTCCTTCTTGCGTTTCCAGATGTCCGTGTTGAAGGCGACGATCGCATCGGTGAAGTCCGCGCGCGAGGCCGGAATCCCGTCGCGTGCCATTGGGAACGTTTCCGCGTGGACGCTCCCGCCGTACACGGAGCGCCAGATCTTGTCCGTCGAGAACGGCGCGATCGGCGCGAGGAGCCGCAAGAGGTCTCGAAGTCCCGCGTGCAGCGTCCACCGAGCGCCCGAGTCGCCTTCGTAGGCCCGTGCCTTCACGAGTTCCACGTAGTGCGGGGCGAAGAGGTTCCAGAGGAAATCGCGGCACTTGGTCGAGGGCAGGAAGAGATTCAGGTCCTCGTATCCGCCTCGCGACGAATCGATGAGGCGGTTCATCTCCGCGAGGATCCACTCGTCCGTCGGGTGCAGTTTCCCGGCGCGCGGTTCCTCGAAGGACGAGATGAAGCGGGCGACGTTCCACAGCTTCGTGATGAACTTCGCGGCCCCGCCGATCTTCGCCTCGCTGATGCGGAAGTCGTCCCCGGGGTTCGTCTCGCTCGCGACGGCCACGCGGATCGCATCGGCTCCGTTCTTCCTGAGGAGCGGCCACGGGTCAATCACGTTCCCGAGGGTGCGGTGCATTGCGCGGCCGCGCGCGTCGAGGCCGAGGCCGTGGATGAAGACGCGGTGGAACGGCTTCGATCGTCGCACCAACCACGACTTCAGCGTCGTGTAGTACAGCCACGTGCGGACGATCTCCCGGCCCTGCGGCCGCAGCGAGACCGGGAAGTTCGCCTCGAAGAATTTCAGATCCGAATGGTAACGGGTCAGGTAGAGGTTCGACACGCTCGAGTCCATCCAGGTGTCGAAGACCCGGTCCTCGCCGACGAAGTCCTTCGACCCGCACTTTGGGCATTTCGTGAAAGGCGCCGGATCCTTCCACGGCCGGTAGTACTTCCCGGGAGGCGGCGCTAGGGTCTCGCCGCACTTCTTGCAATACCACAGGGGGATCTCCGTGTGGTAATAGCGGCGTCGGGAGATCGGCCAGTCGATCGTCAGGCTGTCGATCCAGTCGAGCAGGAGTTGACGATGCCGCAGCGGCCGGAACTCCATGTCGTGCGCGAGCCTCTTGAGATCGTCGCGGAACTCGAGCTGCTTCAGGTACCACGCATCGGAGGAGATGAACTCGATCGGGTTCAGGGACCGCGAGCAGATCGGCGTCTTGTGCTGGATCGACTCGACCCTCTCGAGGGCATCATGGGCCCGCAGTTCCTCGATCGCTTTCGCGCGCGCGGCATCGACCTTGAGGCCCTTCAGGTCGCCCGCCGCCGCGGTGATCCGCCCCGTCTCGTCGATCGCCTTGACCGGTTCCAGCCGGAGCTCGCGGAACATTGCGAGATCGACCATGTCGCCGTACGAGCACACCATCGCGGCACCGCTCCCGAACTCGGGCTTCGCGCTCGGGTGGGGGACGATTGGCACCTCGTGTCCGTACAGGGGGACGCGCACCTTCTTGCCGTGCAGCTCGCGGTATCGTTCGTCGTCCGGGTGGACCATGACAGCGCGGCACGCCGCGAGCAGCTCCGGCCGCGTCGTCGCGATGCGGATCTCGCCTCCCGAGACGACCGGGAATTTCATCCACACGAGGTTCGAGGGCCGATCCTCGTACTCGATGTCGGCTTCGGCGAGCGGCGTCTCGCACACCGGACACCAGAATGTTGGGCGCTCCCCCCGATAGAAGAGGCCCTTCGGCCACAGCTCAAGGAAGATCGCTTGGCTGAAAGCGCGGTATTCGTCGGAATCCGTGTAGTATGCGTGGGCGAAGTCGGCTGACATCCCGACGCGGATTGCGAGGTCGAGGAGGCCGTTCCCGATCGCCTCAATCTCCTTGCGGCACTCCGCGATGAATGCCTCACGGTCCCACCGGTGGAGGGACTTGCCGGTTTTCCGTTCGACCGTACGTTCGATGTTGATCCCGTTACGGTCGAGGCCGAAGGGAAAGAGGACCGCGCGGCCGAGCATCCGTTGCGCGCGGGCGATCATGTCGATCATCGAGTATGCCATGACGGCGCCGATGTGCCATGAGCCGCTCGGATACGGAGGCGGTGTGTCGATCACGACCACCGATTGGCCGCGTGCCGGGTCGAACCGATAGAGATCCGGCTCGGCCTTCCACGCTACGAGGATCGCTGCCTCGAACGCAGGCTCCCACGCTTTCTCCTTCAGGGTCGGCTCGCCCATCGCGGGGCGTCGAGAGACGAGGAGTCCATAAAAGGCTTGTTCCGTAGCGCGCGCGAGGCGATTCGCACACCTCTCCGAAGTCTTCAAGTCGTGTCGCGATATACCTCTACTTAGAGGTATGAAATGGAAATCGGATGCGGTGCCCGGGTCCGCGACTTCGGCGGACGAAGGTACTTCTACTTCTGGCACTACGAACGCTCGGGCGGTCGCTCGGTCCGGCAGGAGGACTACATCGGTCGCGTCGAATCGGACAAGTCGAAGGCCGACCTCCTGCGCCGGATGGCGGCATACCACCGGAAGGCGGAACAGGAGTTCGCAAGGCGGAGGGCGCGGATCGAAGGCATCGTCTCCGCCGCGGCGCGTACCTCCACTTAGAGGTATTCCGCCCGGTCCGTCACTCGATGTACCGCAGCGCCTCTGCCGGTGGGATGCGGGACGCCCGGATCGCCGGTTGCGCGGTGCTCGCGATCGCCGCGATCGACGCAATGGCGACGATGAGGAGGAGATGCGCCCAGGGGATGCTGAACACGATGATGTCCGCGAAGTAGACGATCCAGATCTTGTACGCGAAGACGATGCCCAGCGCCATTCCGATCCCGACTCCGAGGACGGCGATCAGGGCGATCTCGACGAGGAAGACGGAGAGCACCATCCGTCTCGTGAAGCCGATCGCCCGCAACGCGCCGATCTGCGTGCGGCGTTCGACGACAGCGCGGAGCGTGATCACCGCGAGCCCGGCGATGCCCACCAGGAGGCCGATCGCGAGGTACGCCTCCATCAACGTGAGGACCTGCTGGGACGCGTCGAACGCCTTCCCGATCTCCTCGCGGATGTCGATCGTCTGAAGGCCGTACGCGAAGAAGACCCGCTCGAGTTGCGACCGGAACGCCGCGACGTCGACGGCCGGTGCCATCTGGAAGAAGTACGCCGTGTACCGCTCCTGCGCCGGGAAGATCGCGCGCACGACCCCCTGGTCGACAAACACGCCAGACGTGAACTGGAGCGCCTGATCGAGTACGCCGACGATCGTCAGGTTGGCATCGCGGCCCGCAGCATCGAAGGCGCGGATGCGGTCTCCCGGCACGACTCGGAGGCGGGTGTCGTCCGGCACGAATTGGTTCGGGCCCGCCGCACTTCGGTCAACGATCGCCAAGGTGTGGTTGTACCGCAGCGAGAGCCACACCTGCTCCCGCGTCGTGAGGTCTTGGCGCAGCCCGCTCGACGCGTTGACGTACGAGGGGAGGTAGCTGAAGAATCCGTACTGATTACTCTGGATCAGGAAGTTGTCGACGCCCCAGAGCGTGTAGTCGAACGAACGATTCGATCCGATCGCTTGCACCTTCGCGGGCATCACGCTCGCGCTCGAGACGCCGGCCCAACCGCCGGCGAAGGTCGTCTCGCTGAAGTTCCCCTGGAGGATCTGCCGGAAATTCGGGATCTCGCCGTACGTGGTCGTGTACGCGATGACGTCGTACCCGCCGGATTGCTGCTGCACGAACGTGTCGAGGCTCGACGCCTGCAGGCCTTGGATCATCGAGATCAAGGTGACCATGAACAGGATGAGCGCGAACATCGCGACGGTCATCCCGGTGCGGAAGCGCTTCTCCATCGGGTACGAGATCGCGGTCTTCAGGACCGGCCGACCGTTCCCCCGGTTCGCGCGACGCAGGAGGGCGCGCAACACCTCGCTCACGTTGAACACGGCGATCAGGATGCCCGATCCGACGAGGATGATCCCCGTCATGACGAAGGCCACGGACACGTTGTCGGTCGCCTCGTTCAGGAGGCCGACCGGCATGAGGATCCAAACGAGGTTGAAGAGCGAGGCGAGGCTCAAGCCGATGCGCGCCCGTCCGCGCGAGGCGGCGGCAATCCCTAGCCCGAGTGCGAGGAGCGGCGGGCCGGGAATGCGACCCATCCCCGTGTTCGTCGCGAAGCCCCATGCGGTCAGGGCGATGCCTCCGATTCCGGCGACGATTCCCGCGAGGAGGAGTTGCCGCGACCGCTCCGAGGTCCCTGGCTCCGGTAGATCGCGAATCGCGCGGACGATGTTCAGCCGGCTCACCCGCCACGACGCGAGGAGGATTGTGATCCACGTCAACATCGCCCCCGCGACGAACGCCGTGATGACGGACGCGGGATCGAAGTGGAACGTCACGACGACGTCCCCATGGGGCACGACCTTGTCGAAGAAGTAGACCATGACGACCCCGAGGGCGAGCCCCGCCAGGGCCCCGAGTGCAGCGGCGAGGACCGCGTAGAACGTCCCTTCGAGGGCGAACGTCGTCAGCAGATCACGGCGAAGGAAGCCGACCGCTCGCGTGATCCCGAGCTCCGGTTTGCGTTCCTCCGCGAGCATGACGAAGATGTTGACGATCAGCAGGACACCAGCGAGGATGCCGAACGCCCCCATGACGAGGAACAGTTCCGAGGCATCCCGGCCGACGCGGACCGCTTGGACGACCTGGTCCGACTTCACGGCCTGCACACGCAACGCGAGGTGGCGGTTCGCGATGCTCAGGCGGAGATCCTCGACGACTCGATCCGAATGAATCACTCCATCCGCGACGCCGCCGACGTTCGAGACGCGAATGAGGTTGATCGCGCCGCTCTCATTGAAGGCCGTCTGCGCGCGGCGGAGGTCCATGAAGAGGATCGCGCGCCGCTCGTACGACGCCGTCCCCTCGTCTCGCACGATGCCGGCGACGGTCGCATGGATGAGCGTCTGGTTTGTCGTGCCGTAGAAGAGCGTGAGGTCCTGGCCCGTGGTCGCATTCAGGTCCGCGGCCGCGCGTTCGTTCGCGAAGACCTCCGCCGGGGCGAGCGCATCCGTGTCAACGGCCCGCCCGTCCGTGGTTGTCAGCGGTCCGAACGCACCTTCGTGGCTCGCGTTGAGGCCCATGACGGTGATCTGTTGGTTGCCTTTGTTGCCCGCGACGTTCCGAACCGGCATGACCTTGAGGAGGGTCGCCGCGAGCCCGTCGATCGGGCTGTTGGCGAACGCCAGGTCCGCCGCGATCTGCGTCGCATTCGTCTCGGAGAACGAGAAGAGCTGGCCGTTGAACTCGTTCGACACGAGTTCGTCGATCGCCCCGAGGCGCACGTAGACGTCCTCGAGGAAGATGTAGCTGAGCGTGTCGCCGACGACGAGGCTCGACGAGATCACCGCGGTGCCGACAAGGAGGCCCGCGACGATGATGACGACGCGCGATGTGCGACGACGGATGTTGCGCGAGGCGAGGCGGGCCAGGAGCGGACGCAAGGCGACGAGGGCCGCCGCCGCGGCGACGACGAGGCCGACGACCCCGAGGGACCATTCGGGAAGCGCCACCGATTACGACCCCCGCATCTCTTCGACGATCTGACCATTCCGCATCCGGAGGATTCGATGGGCGCGCGAGCTCACGGCGAGATCGTGGGTCACGAGGACGAGGGTCTGCGTTTGCTGTCGGTTCAAGCGCACGAGGAGGTCCATGATTTGCACGGACGTCTCGGAGTCGAGGTTGCCGGTCGGCTCATCCGCCCACACGATCGCGGGGTCGTTGACGAGGGC
>DATEGJ010000254.1:0-3034 GCA_035280105.1 Thermoplasmata archaeon | reverse complement strand
TCGATCTCCCGGCGATACCGCGACTTCGAGAGCTCCAGGTCCTTGAAACGCAGGATGCCGAAGTGAACGAACGCGGGACGCGGCCAGACCCCGAGGACATCCCAGATCCGCGTCTCCATCATGTCCTCCATGACGAGGTCCTTCCCGCGCAGGACATGGGTGATGGCGAGGAGGGCGTCGTCGACGGCCCAGGAGAACTCGAGCATTGGCCACACGCGATACCGGTCTCCGACCCGCGGATGCTCTCGGTCCGCGATCCGGAACAAAACGCGGTCCCGGAAGGCGGGGTTCGGATGCGCCATGTCCGTCTTTAGACGCACGACGGCCTCGCCTTCGCGGTACTCGCCGGCGAGCATCGCCTTCCACATCGCGATCGTCTCGTCGACGTCCTGGATCCGGTGCACGCACGCGTGCATCGCCTCCCGGTTTCGCCGCAACGTCTCCGCGTCGCACTCGCAGACGTACGCTTCCCCGGTCGCGAGGATCTTCTCCGCCCATTCGTAATGGAGGGGGATGCGGTCGCTCTTGTACAGGACCTCGTGGTATTCGACGCCGGCCCAGTCGAGGCCCTCTCGGACCTGGTCGTACGCCTCCGGGAGGATCGGCTTGTCCTCCGATCCGATCGTGTCGTCGAAGACGAGGAGGAGTTTTCCATGATAGCGCTTCGCGTACGCGTCATTGAGGATGAACGCCCGCGCGTTCCCGATGTGCAGCGGACCGCTCGGATACGGCGCGAGTCGGAAGACCGCTCGCCCGTCGACCGCGCCCGAGAGGGGCGGGAGCTCCTTCGGGCCGGCATCGGCCTTCGACGTCTCGAGCAGTTCCGGCGCGATCGCCGCCAACTCGGCCCGTTGCGTCTCGACCCCGAGAAGGTTCACGTCCGCGACGACGCGCTCGATCTCCGCCGCGGCCTCGCGAGCCCGACGCCGAAGGCTCGGGTCCTCCGCGAGCATGCGTCCGAGGACCGCTTTGGGATCCGCTTTGCCTCCATGGAGGACGGCGTTCTGCAGCGCGTACTTTCGCGCGGCTTCGATGCCCACGCGCGTCCGAACCCCGGGACGGGCTTAAGGCTTCTGGCGGGTCCGTCCATCGAGGGGCGAGAAACTATAAGCCCGCGGGAACGGCTGCAATTCTGTGGGCCGGGTGTGGGGACCGCTGTCCCTCCGACAGCGCGGAGGCATCGCGCTCGCCGTGTGGAGCATCTCGTTCTCCATCCTGGCGGTGGCCGTCGCGGTCCGCGCCGGACCGATGCCCGTACTGGCCGTCGACGACAGCGCGCCGATCGCTGGCCAGACGGTCCACTTCGATGCGTCGCAAAGTGCGGGACTCGATGACCAAGGACGCATCGTGGCATACCGCTTCGAGTTCGGAGATGGGACGTCGGCCGCGGAAGGCGCGTCTCCATACGCGCGCCACGCGTACTCAGATCTCGGGATCCATGCCGCGTCCGTCACCGTGCGGGATGCCCGTGGCCTCGAGGCGACCGCCATCCGGTGGATCGATGTCCGACCGCGGCCATCACCCACGGGGCCCGCGCCCGACTTGTTATCCACGAACGCAGCCGCGAGCCCGTCATTGCCGCGCGAGGGCGACGTGGTCACGTTGTCGATCGTCATCATGAATCACGGGAACGAGACGGCGGACGCGGCGACCATCGATGTGACGGATGTGCGGCCGAACGGCGAGATGGTCCGCATCGGACGGTCGGTGCTCCCTGAACCATTGGCCGCCGGCGCATCGGTCACCGTATACTCCGAGCCGTTTCTCGCGGTCGGAGTCGGCAACCACACCTTGACGATCGTGGTTGGGAACGTGACGCCATCGGAAATCTTCCGCGGCGACGACATGCTGACGGTCCACCTCACAGTGATCGCAGCCGCTAGTCCTCCTCCGCCGCCTCCCTCTCGAGGGATCTCGCTCGAAACCGCGGTAATCGTAGGAGGCTTGAGCGCCGCCGCGTTTGCATCTCTCGTCGGAGCCGCCATCCTCTTGCGGCGTCCTCGAGAGAGTTCGTCGAAAGGACCGCTTGAGCCCCCACCGCCAGAACCCGCCGATCGATCGCCTCCGCCGATCTGGCCGCCGTGATTGCGCCATGTGCAAGGGCCGAGGTCGCAAGCTTTCTATGCGAACCCCAGGATACCGCGCGCGGGATTTCTCATGGCGATCCGCTCATGGCTCAACCGATTCGCTGATGACGTGGTGACGTTCGACGGACCCGTGCGCCGGGAGATCGAGGTGACCCGCCACCTCCTGGCGCACCCGACGCAACCCGTCTTCCTCCCATCGCTCGAAGGTGGCGCCGCGGTCGGGAACCTTTGGTCGACGCGCGATCGCGTCGCCAGCGCGCTCGGAATCCCGAAGGAGCAGCTGCTCCCGAAGCTGATGGATGCCCAATCCCATCCGGAAGACGCCGTCATCGTGCCTTCGGCCGATTTCATGAAGCACCAGACGGCCGACGTCGATCTACGCGAGCTGCCAATCCCGAAACTCTTCCCGAAGGACGCGGGCCGCTACGTCACGGCGGGCGTCTGGGTCGCGGAGTGGCACGGCACGCGGAACCTTTCGTTCCACCGGATCCTCGTCCTCGACAAGGCGCGCGGCGCGTGCCGCATCGTTCCGCGACATCTGCGTCACATGTACAACGAGGCGATGAAAGCAGGCGAGGAACTCAAGGTCGCGATCTGCATCGGCCTGGATCCGTGGAACCTCTTGGCCGGTGGAACATCGGTCGAGTACGGCGTCGACGAGAGCCGCATCGCGTCCGCCCTGACCCGCGCGTGCCTCGGCAAGCCGGTCGACATGGTGCAAATCCGAAACGGGCTGACGGTCCCCGCGGAGGCGGACTACGTCCTCGAGGGCCGCCTGACGGCGGAGACGCACGACGAAGGACCGTTCGTGGACGCGGTGCGTACGTACGATCGAGTGCGGAAGGAGCCGGTCCTCGTCGTCGATCGCGTGTACCGCCGGGACGATGCCGTCTTCCATATCATCGTCGGCGGGCTCGATGAACACTTCCTCTTCATGGGGATGCCTC
>DATEGJ010000253.1:0-4278 GCA_035280105.1 Thermoplasmata archaeon | reverse complement strand
GGGGAGGATCTACGTGATCGTTCACCGAAGGCCAATGAAGCCCTGGTCGTCGAACGCGACGGGTCCGAGGTCCCAGGTCGCCTGGACGGTTTCCGGCGCCGCGACCTCGACATGGACCGCGTGGTTGTTCTGCTCCTCGATCTCCTTCGCCGCGCTCTCGACTTCCTCGGCGAGGGTCGTGAGGTACGACTTGCTCAGGTGATCGACGACGCCTTGGACGATCGTCAGGACCATGTAGCTGACGACCTGCATCGCCTCGTTGAAGGACATCTGATCGGCGAATCGGTCGAGGGAATTGTTGTCGACGACGACCACGCTGTCGGCTTCCTTGCGGAGTTCCTCGAGGCCGCGCGTCGCGATGTCGGATCGTCCCTCGACGTTGAATGGGAGGATCGCGATGCCGACCGTGACGGCGCCGTTCGCGCGGGCCGCCCGCGCGACGACCGGGGCCGCGCCCGTTCCCGCGCCGCCGCCAAGTCCTGCGACAATGAAGACGATGTCGGAGGAGAGCGATTCCCGCAGCGGGCCTTCTTGGTCTTCCGCCGAGGCCCGAGCCGCTGCGACGGGGTCCTCGCCGTCCGTGTACGGGAGCAGCACCTTGACGTCGCATTCGGCCTTCGAGAGACCCGCCGGATCCGTGTTGACGGCGATCGTCTCGACGCCTTTGATGTCGCGGTCGTAGAGCGCACTGACGAGTCTGCCGCCGGCGCCGCCGACCCCCACGACGGAGATCTTCGGGTCTACGGCGTCCTCAAACAGGCTGCTGATGACCTCGTCCACATAGTCCCTAGGTACCATCGAATTCCGGCCTCCATCCTACGCGCGTCCTGACCGAGGGAGGCCAGAAGGAACTCCCCTCCGCTGAAGGCGTGCATCCCATCCCTTCCTGACAGGGTCCCATCCCGTGTCCCTTTTCTGGTAGAGGTTCGTCCCTTCCGGCGTCCGACACGCCCGGGGCCTTCATGGCGGGATGACTCCGTCCTTCGTGCCCGTCGAGACCGAGACCACCTTGCCCGTCATCTTGTCGACTTCCTGCTTGTGGTCCTGGATCTCCTTGACCCGTTCCCGCGTGAACCATTCCTCGATGCTGCGGACGATCGCGTGCTCCCGGCTGAGGAAGTACCCGTCCGCCACGAGGCGGTCGATCAGGTCGAGGTAATACCGCGGGATACGGATCGTGACGGCATTTCCGCCCTCGCGGATCGTCTGGATGTACGCCTGGACCGCCTCGCGGACCAGCTGTGAGCGGTTCCCGAACGACGTGTTCTCCTTGAGGAACGCGTCCAACAACTCGAGGTTTTCTTTCTCGAGCCGCAGCGTTATCCGCTCGTTTTCGTCCATCCAGATCCCCTCGCCTTGCTCGCGAGAAAGGGTATGACGAGGTCATACACCAGTCCGGCGCTTTTCGGCGTGTTAGGCGCCATAACCAGAAGAACACTACATATACTCTTTGTCAATTGTCATACGACGTAGGACAATGACGCTCCATCTCAGTTCGCGAGCCGCGTCGAATCGAGCGCACTTTTTTTATCGAGTATGCCAAATAGAATACGCGGATTTTCGGGCCCGAAACGGTCTCATTCCTAGCGTCTGACACGGCCAAAAGCTTTACGCGATTCGCTCCTATCGCTGCGCGTGGCGAGGAGAAAACCGAGTCGAAAGCCCGCTGGCTCGCGGCGAGACGCGGGTCGATCGCCGCGGAAACGGTCGACCTCCAAGCCTCCATCCCCCCGCAGGTCCCGTCCGAAACGCGGCCGATCGCCCGCACCGCCTCGTCGGTCGGCTACGAAGAAATCGCGCGTGCGCGCCCGACGCCGCGGAACCCCCTCGGGCTCTCGCCCCCAACCCGAGTCGCGGGGACGCGTCTTCGACTTTCACCGCAATGAGGCGAAATGGCAGGCGGCTTGGGCGAAAGCGGGCGTGTACGAGCCCCACGTCGATCCGAATCGGCCCAAGTGGTATACGACCGTCCCCTATCCCTACGTGAACGGATACCAGCATCTCGGTTTCGGGACCTCGTTTCTGCGGGCGGAGTTCCAATCTCGGTACCGCCGCATGGCGGGCTACAACGTCCTGCATCCGCAAGGGTTCCACTGCACCGGCCTCCCAATCCTTGGGGCCGCCAAGCGCGTCGCCGAGAAGGAGCCGAAGCAGTGGGAGATCCTCCGGAAGATGGGGATCCCGGAAAACGAGATTCCGAAGTTCGCCGACCCGATGCACTGGATCGAGGTCTTCCCGCAGGCGACGATCGACGACCTGAAGGCCCTCGGATCCGCGATCGATTGGCGACGTTCGTTCATCACGACCCCGCTGAATCCGCCGTACGACGCATTCGTGCGCTGGCAGTTCCACCACCTGAAGGACGACGGCTACGTGCGGATGGACCGCCATCCGGTCATCTGGTGCCCTCGCGACCAAGCGCCGATCGGGGACCACGACCGAATCGAAGGGGAAGGAGAGACGCCCCTCGAATTCACGTTGTTGAAATTCCCGCTCGCGGACGGCCGTTTCCTCGTGGCGGCGACGATTCGGCCGGAGACGGTGTACGGCCAGACGAACCTTTGGATCGATCCCGATTCCGAGTACGTCGTGGCGAAGGTCGGAGAGGAGCAATGGATCCTGAACGAGGCCGCGGCGAAGAAGCTCGTCGAGCAAGGCAAGTCGGTCGCGATCGACTCGCGGTTGCAAGGTTCCGAGCTGCTCGGCAAGGACGCGGTCGCACCCGCGATCAATCGCGCGATCCCAATCCTGCCCGGGACCTTCATCGATCAGACGCGCGGCACGGGCATCGTGACGAGCGTGCCATCGGATGCCCCGGACGACTATGTCGCCCTCCGCGCCCTCCAACAGGATGCGCGGCAGCTCGAGAAATACGACCTCGATCCGCAACGCATCCGCGCGATCAAACCGGTCCCGATCATCCGCACGCCTGGATGGGGCCCGCTGCCCGGCGTCGAGGTCGTCGAGCGGATGGGGATCGCGGGCCCGGAGGACCGGGAGAAGCTCAATGCGGCCAAAGCCGAGGTCTACAAGGCCGGGTTCTACCAAGGTGTGTTGAACGAAAACTGCGGACCGTATGCGGGCATGCGGGTCGAGGTCGCAAAGGAGGAGATCCGCAACGAGCTCGTGTCGAAGGGCCAGGCCGACGTCCTATGGGAGCCAAGCGCGGAAGTCATTTGCCGCTGCATGACCCGGGCGATTGTGAAGATCGTCTCGGACCAATGGTTCCTCGCGTACGGCGATCCTGCGTGGAAGGCGAAAGCCCACGAGGCGCTCGCCTCGATGAACCTCTATCCCGACGCCCTGAAGAAATGGCTCGACTACATCCTCGACTGGCTCCGCGACTGGCCTTGCACCCACCACCGCGGGCTAGGCACGATTCTGCCGTGGGACTCCAACTGGGTCATCGAATCCTTGAGCGACTCGACGATCTACATGGCGTATTACACGATCGCCCATGCGCTCCAAGGCGGCGAGCTCCGGAGCCGGGTGGCATGGGCGCAACGCCTCGATGACGGCTTCTTCGACTTCGTCTTCTTTGGGAAGGGCGAGGCGAAATCGGTCGCGAGCCGCATCGGCGTCGAGCCGTCGCTCATCGAGGACTTGCGACGGGAGTTCCTCTATTGGTACCCGTTCGAGCTCCGCAACACGGGGAAGGACCTCGTCCAGAACCACATGGCGTTCTGCCTGTTCAACCACACCGCGATCTTCCCGAAGGAACACTGGCCTCGCGGATACGGGGTCAACGGCTGGGTCCGGTTGGCGGGTCGGAAGATGTCGAAGTCCCGCGGCAACGTGTGGTACATCCGCGACGCGCTCAAGGCGTTCGGCGCGGACGTGGTCCGGATGACGGTTGCGAACGCCGGCGATGGGCTCGACGACCCGAACGTCGACACGGACTTTGCGGAGTCGGCCATCGGTCGCCTCGAGGATTGGGTCCGCTTCGCCACGGCCCGCCACGCGACTCGCACGGATCGCCATACGATCGACGCGTGGTTCCTGAGCGTCCTGAACCGGTCCGTCGCGGCGACCCGCGCGGCGATGGAACAAATGGTCTACAAGGCCGCGCTTCGCCACGGCTATTTCGACCTCCAGACGGCCTGGTCGTGGTACAACCGCCGGTCGGAAGGACGGCCGCATCGGAACGTGCTCGCCCGATTCATCGAGGTCGAGACGAAAATCCTCGCTCCGTTTGTCCCACACCTGGCGGAGGAGGTGTGGCGGGCGACCCGACATCCAGGGTTCGTCGTCGAGGCGTCATTCCCGGAGCCCGTGGTC
>DATEGJ010000252.1:0-2876 GCA_035280105.1 Thermoplasmata archaeon | reverse complement strand
TAGTACTCCGGGTGGTCTGCGAGGATTTGAAGGCACTTGAGGCCGGCCGCGACGCTGACGGGATGGCCATTGTACGTCCCCGCATGGAACGTCCCATACCGCCAACCGCGGCCCGGTTCGAGGACGTCCATGATCTGGGCCTCTCCGCCGAACCCCGCGAGCTGGAACCCGCCGCCCGCGATCTTCCCGAACGTCGTCATGTCCGGGCGGATGTCGTAGTATTCTTGGGCGCCCCCACGGGCTAGTCGGAACCCCGTGAGGACCTCGTCGAAGATGAGCACGATGCGCTTCTTGCGCGTGAGCTGGCGGAGGCGCTTGAGGTAGTTCGCTTTCGGCGCGATAACTCCCGGTCCACATAGGACCGGTTCGATGATCAGGGCACCGACCTCATCTTCGTGTTCCTCGAGGGCCGCAGCGGTACCTTCGATGTCGTTGTACGGATAGATGACGACCGTATCGGAGACCGCTTTCGGAATTCCTCGGCCGTACGGGATCGGCTTGTAGCCGTTCATCCGACGCGCGGTTCGGCTATCCATGTCAAGGCTCTGGAGGACGTAGTCGTGGGCTCCGTGATACGCCCCCTCGGCCTTCGCAATCTTTTCGCGGCCCGAGTATGCGCGCGCCGTGCGGATCGCGTGCATCGTCGCCTCGGTCCCGCTGTTGCAGAGACGCACCTTCTTGAGGGACGGCATCGCCTTTTGCGCGGTCTCGATGTAGTCGACAAAGAGCTCGCTCGTCACGCCGAGCATCGAGCCGGACTCGAGCTGCTTGATGACCTCGAGGGCGATGTCTCGGTTGTTATGTCCGAGGAGGAGGGCGCCGAAGCCCATCATGAAGTCGAGGATCTTGTTCCCGTCGACGTCGTAGATGTAGCCACCGTCGCCGTAGTCGGCGAGGAACGGATGCGGCTTGAAGTACCGGATGTTACTCTCGACGCCGCCGGGGGTCAGCTTGGCGGCACGACGCCACAGCTGTGCGCTTCGCTTGTGTCGGGTGAGGTACTTCCGGCTGAACTTCTGGGACGGCAATCGATCACCTCCAAGCGAAAATGAGTCCGGCGCGGCAGCCGGCGCGGGATTCGGCGGTCGATTTCCGGTCGATTTCGATGCAACGACCGGTCCGTCGGAGTCCCCTTCACTTGGCACTCCTTTACACGCCCGGGACCTATGAATAGCTTTCGCGCTTAGTTTTCGCTTACTATATGAAATGTTGAAGCTATATTTAGTATAGCTTTCACATAGACTACCCCGGCATCCGGTCGCTCGGTCCCGGTCCTTATATCCCTATATAAGGTGTTCATAAAGTAGCTGCCCTTTGGCGCGAATCGAACCAGCGCCCGAATGTCCAATTTAGTGCCTTGCGATTTCTCGATGGAATCGATGGCTTCCGACGCGGGGATGCGTGGGGCAGGATTTGAACCTGCGAACCCCTACGGGACAGGATCCTGAGTCCTGCGCCTTTGTCCAAGCTTGGCAACCCACGCACGCGGATTTTCGAGGCGATTTCGTGGGGCTCGTAATAACCTTGCGGTTTGGCGCAACTCGGTCGGGACACCTAAGGTCGCCCGACACCGCGGCGGGGTGATCCGGGACGAACGTGTGTGTCAAGGCTTCCGTTTCATGATTTTCATGAATCCGGAGGACTCGAACACCTGCAGCTCTCGCTGCGTGAGCGTCTCTCGAAACTCATCCCAGGTGATGACTTCGATCCGATTGTTGCGGCCTTTCGTAAACTGAATTCCGTCCGTGCCCTTTACACGACCCGGTCGAAGTCCCTTCTTCTTCGCCTTCTCGATGGCCACCTCGACTCCGACGGGTTCCATTGCCATCCGAAATCCCTTCCGGTCGCGCATTCGAAGGTCCATATATTAATCCTCGTCCCAGGTCAATCGACGCGTCCGCGAAGCTTTCTATCGCGTCCGTCGTATCTCGGGACGTGCCTCGATTCGGATCGTCCGGCATCCGCGGTCTCGGCAATGTCGACGTGACGCCCGATCTCGCTCTCCGGGTCGGCATGGCCCTTGGCGAGTTGTACGGCGACACAATCATTGGGCGGGACCCGCGGCTCACGGGACCGATGCTGGTCCAGGCCCTCATCGCCGGCGTGTTGGCGGCAGGGGCGGACGCGGTCGACGCGGGCCTCGTCGCGACGCCGACCTTGGCGCGGGGTGTGGACCGGTACGCCGCCGGAGCGATGATTACGGCCTCCCACAATCCGGCTCCGTACAACGGGATCAAGCTGTGGAATCCGGACGGAATGGCATTTGACGAAGGCCAACAGAAAGAGATCGAGGACGCGCTCGACGCGAACCGATTCCGGCTCGCGTCTTGGAATGAGGTCGGCATGTCGTCGACCCGACATGACCTCGTTGAGCGCCACATCGACGCGATTCTCCGGGAGATCGGCACCGCGAAACTTCGGGTCGTCGTCGATTGTGCCTGCGGCGCGACCACGTCCATCACGCCGTTCCTCCTCCGAGAAATGGGGTGCGAGGTGGTTGCCCTCAACGCGCAAGCCGATGGCCATTTCCCCGGCCGCGAGCCGGAGCCGACGGAGGAGAATCTGGGCTTGCTCAAGTCGACGGTGGTCGCCGTCAAAGCGGATCTCGGGATTGCGCACGATGGCGATGGAGATCGGATGGTGGCGGTCGATGGCCGAGGGCACTTCGTCGGAGGCGATGCGCTCCTCGCGCTCTTCGCGCGTAAGGAAGTTCGTCAAGGGTTGGTCGTCCCCGTTGACGCGTCGATGGTCCTCGACGACATGCTGCCGGGGGTCCACATTTGGAGGACCCGCGTCGGCGACGTGTACGTCGCTGCGGAGCTCAAACGACGCGCTGCGGATTTCGGCGGGGAGCCCTCGGGAACTTGGATATTTCC
>DATEGJ010000251.1:0-3523 GCA_035280105.1 Thermoplasmata archaeon | reverse complement strand
GCTGATCCGTCGCCTTCTGGGTCTGCTTGCGATATTCCTTCCACTCCGAGACGAGACGTTCTGCCGCGGGGACGATTTGATCCGGAGGAACCGCGAGGACCTCCGCCGCCCGCCGGAGGTCGTCCGACTGTTTGCGGATCGCGTCGAACGCCCCGCGACCTGAGACGTACTCGAGGCGGACCACTCCATCTTGGATTCGCGTTGAACGAAGGATCTTCACCAGCGCGACGTCGCTCGTTCGAGAGACATGCGTTCCACCGCATGCCTCGACGTCCCACTTCGGGATCTCGACGACGCGCAATTCGCCTCCGGGGACGGAGCCACCCTGATACAGACGGAATCCGAACTTTCGCTCGGCGACATCGCGCGGCATGAACTTGGCCCGCACCTGATGAGACCCGAGGATCTGCTCGTTTGCGAGTTCCTCGATCTTCGCGACCTCCGAGTCGGTCAGGGCGTCGTAATGGGTGATGTCGAGGCGGGCCATGTCGGGCGCTTTGTGAGCTCCAGCCTGCCACACATGGTTCCCGAGAGCTTTCCTTGCCGCTCCCAGAACAATGTGGGTCGCGGTGTGATTTCGCATCAGCGCTTCTCGCCGCACGGCATCGATGACGCACGCGACCCGCGCCCCTTTGAGCTTTGTTGCATCGCCGCGGACAAAGTGGAGGACGCTCGGCCCGATCTTCTGGACGTCGTAGACTTCGAATTCGTCAATCGTGCCGTGGTCCGCCTCTTGGCCACCGCCTTCCGGATAGAAGAAGGTCTGATCGAGGACGACTGCTTCGCCTTCGACGGCGAGGACCTTCGCACGGAACGTTCGCCTCCGCTTGTCCTCGTACACGCGGAGTTTCGTCGCTGGGAGATCGTGCGAGACTTGGATCTTCTTCGCCGGTTCCTCAGCGGTGGGCCGCTCGTGGCGTTTCGAGACCTGCATATAGAAGTCGTCCGGGATCTTCACCGGGAGATCCGTGAACTCCTGGACGACATCGGGATTCAGCCCGTGGCTGTCATATAGCTGGATCAGCGTATCGACATCGAAACTCTTTCCTTCCGCTCTCAGGTCCGAGGCCATTTTCTCGACCGTGGCCCGACCTTTCTCTAAAGTCTCCTTATACCGGGTCTCCTCGACCTTCAGGAGTTTGAGGATGTCGCCCTTGTTGAAGAAGAACTCCGGATAGTCCTCGCGCATCTGGTCGATCAGGAACGAGACCGTGTAGGCGAGCGTGTACGCGATGTTGAGGTCCTTCAGGGCGCGAAGGCCGCGCCGCACCAGGAGGCGGGCGAAATATCCTTCGCGGCTGTTCGACGGGACGACGCCGTCCCCCAGGAGGAAGATAAGCGCGCGGGAGTGGTCGCACACCGTGTACAAGGATTCGAGGGGTGAGACCTGCTCGACGAGTTCCTCGACGGTGATCCCGACGCGTTCGGCGGTCTGCCGCCGGATCTCCCGGATGTCCGCGAGGGACTCGACCTTCAGCATCCCCGCGACTTTGGAATACTCGCGCAACACGCGGTCGTCAACCTTCTTCGCTCCCGTCGCGCGCTTCAGGTATGCGAGGGCGTCGCCGAAGACGGCCTCGTACGCCGAGGTGGTGGCTTGCGACATCCACGTAAGCCGCTCGAGTCCGTACCCCGTATCGACCACCTGCGTCTCCATGGGGATGCGGTGTCCGTTGACATCGCGGTTCTGCATGAACACGAGCGTCGCCGGCTCCGCGCCACCGAAGACGACCTCGAAACACGGTCCGCTGTTTCCGCCCCCTTCCCACCACGACTCCTTGTACCGGACCAGCTCCGGGTCCGTCCCGAGGCGTTCGGTGAGGAAGGTCTGACACAGCTCGACCGTGCGGTCTTTGAAGTAAAGGAACTTGTTCGGGAAGTTGAACGCGTGGTGCGCCATCATCTCGAACATCGTGAAGTGCTGTCCCGTCTTCCCGACGTTGTCGATGTCGAGGAATCGGACGCACGGTTGGCTCAGCGCGAGCGGGTTCGCGGGCGGGCTCGCCTCCCCGCTGATGACCCACGGCTGAAACGGATAGACGCTCGCTTGGACGAAGAAGACGTCATCCCGCCATCGGGCGACGATCGGATACCGCTTGATCCGCGTATGCCCGTTCTGTTCGAGGAAGGACAGGAAGTCCTCGCGCATCGCGCGGTAGGTGAGTTTCTTTCGGAACGGCGACTTCCCGATGAAGTCGTATTCCTGGCACGGCGCCTCGCCACAGGTCTCGTGAAGCCCGATCGACCAGAACGCGTGGCCGCACATCTTGCACGTTTGTCGGATGAAGCCTTGCTTCCGGAAGAGCTCGACTTCGTATTCACTCTCAGGCATTCGCCGCTGGATGAGCCGCCGCGGTATAAAGACATATCAACCCGCGGAAAAGTTGAGGACGCCGATCCGTCTATCTGTTGAGAACTTCCCTCGAGACGACGAGTCGCTGGATCTCGCTCGTGCCTTCGCCGATCTCCGTGAGTTTCGCATCGCGCAGCATCCGCTCGACCGGATAATCGGCGATGTATCCGTAGCCGCCGTGGATCTGAACCGCCTTGTTCGTGACGAACGAGGAGGTCTCGCTCGCGTACAACTTCCCCATCGCCGCCTCCTTCTTGAACGGCAGGCCGCGATCGACGCACCACGCGGCACGACGGACGAGCGTGCGGGCCGCGTCGATTCGCGTCGCCATGTCCGCGAGCATGAACTGGATCGCCTGGTGTTCCGCGATCGGCTTCGAGAACTGGATCCGTTGCTTCGCGTACCTTACGGATTCCTCGAACGCGCCCTGAGAAATTCCGACGGCCATGGAGCCGATCCCGATCCGACCGCCATCGAGGATCCGCAAGGCGTTGACGAACCCCTCGTTCTCGCCGCCGAGGAGGGCATCGCGGGGGACGCGGCAATCGGTTAGGATGACCTGGGCGGTCGCACTTCCCCGGACCCCGAGCTTGTCTTCGACCTTGCCAATCGAGAGGCCGCGATTGCCTCGTTCGACGATGAAGGCGCTGATCCCCCGGTTCCCTTTCTTCGAGTCCGTGACGGCGTGGATGACGAACGTTCCCGCGACCGGTGCGTTCGTACAGAACGTCTTCGTCCCGTTCAGGATCCAGCCGTCTTTCGTCCGCTTCGCGGTCGTCTGCATCGCCGCGGCATCGGATCCACTCGTCGGCTCGGTGAGCGCCCAGGCCCCGATCTTGCGGCCGCTCGCAAGGTCCGGAATGTAGCGGCGTTTCTGGCCCTCGCTCCCGGCAAGCCAAATCGTTCCCGTGCAGAGGGAGTTGTGCGCTGCCGTGATCAGTGCGTGGGATCCGCACACCCGGGCGACCTCCTCGATGACGATGGCGAGGGACATCACGTCGAGGTCGGCGCCCTCGAACTCCTGAGGGATCGCCACGCCGAGGAGCCCGAGGCCCCCCATCTTCGCGATCGTCGCCTTCGGAAATTCCCCGGTCTTGTCGACATGGGCCGCGATCGGTCGGATCTCCTTCTCGGCGAAATCGCGGACGGTCTGCCGGATCAACTCGTGTT
>DATEGJ010000250.1:0-3568 GCA_035280105.1 Thermoplasmata archaeon | reverse complement strand
TACTTCGTGACGCGCTGGGAGACCGCTGGCTTCGCCGCCGAGTGGAGGGCAGCGTAGATAAACATTCCGTCCGCGAGTGCGACTGGGATCGCGTATCCGAGTCCGAACAGTCCGAAATACAGGGGGAGGACGCTCAGCGCCACCGCCGCAAGCAGACAGGTCGCGGCAAGTCGACCCGCCTTCGAGGCGCCAAGGCGCTGCGGTATCGTCTTGCGATCCACGTCGCCCCGCATGTCCTCGATGTCCTTCGTGATCTCTCGTCCGAGCGTCGCAAAGAACGCGAGGGAGGCGAGAACTCCGGTCCGAGCGATCGGATCGAAGGAAACGCGATACACAGAAACCCCGCCGAACAGAAACAGTGAGCCGACCAGGTACGCAATGACGACGTTGCCGGGCCCGCCGAGCCGCTTCAGCGAGGCCTCGTAGGAGAACATCATTGCCCCGTTCAGCGCTACCATCGCGAGCGCGTAGACGTTC
Organism: Thermoplasmata archaeon; assembly: GCA_035280105.1. Classification (GTDB taxonomy): domain Archaea; phylum Thermoplasmatota; class Thermoplasmata; order RBG-16-68-12; family RBG-16-68-12; genus RBG-16-68-12. The sequence continues at coordinate 3,091 of DATEGJ010000250.1, read as the reverse complement.
ACAAACGCTGCCAAGACCGCTGCGATGCCGAACGTCACAGCCACGAATCCTTTCGCTCCGGCCAAGGTGACACTGCGGGAGGGGAGCGGACGGTCCGGATGGTTCACCGCATCCGTCGCTCGGTCGTAGATGTCGTTTAGGGCATTTCCTCCCGCGGTGAAGGATGCAGCCGCCGCTGCAGCAACGACCACCGACACGACAAACTGTCCGATCGTCGCGGCTCCCGCCGCGACGAGCCCACCGACCGCCACGCCTGCCGCAGACATGATGCAGTTCAGCGGCCGCGCGAGTCGAAGGAGGGCGACCATTCTCGTGGCGCGTAGGCCCGTCCCGATAATAATTCTTCCCGGCAGACGCGATCGAGGCCCAACAATCGCCCGGCGACCGGGCTGCGAATGTAACGAACCACGTGCTTCCGTTCTCGCTCCTGATTATCACCAGCCGACAGTCACAAGCCTTTTACACCCTGGATTTCATGCATTCCGTACCCATCGGTCGGCGTTGGGAATTTTTCCTGACACGCGGTTCCCATGGGCTCTGCGTGGCAGGGAGACATATGCACGAGGCAAAGGTACCCGGCGTTGGATTTCTGAAAGCAACGAAAGCCCGAAACGCGGAGGCAGCGATCGGGCAGTCGGAGGGCCTCGTCACGGTCTTGCGGCTCACGCAGACGGACCTGAAACCCGCGGAAGAGGCGTTGAAGATCGCGCGACAGTTCTTCGAGGCGCATCACTACTCGAAGGCGTTCCAGGCCGCCAAGAAGGCCGAGACCCTCGCGATCGCACTCGATGGACGCTTCAGTGGCTATAAACAAGCTGCACGAGCGCTACAATCCCGACTCGTATCGATGAAGCGCTTGGGACTTCCGACCGAAAGCCTCGAGACGACCTTGAGAGACAGCGAGGAGAAGGTCATGGCCGGTATCTGGGAGAACGGCTTCCTCGTCCCGAACTACGTCGAGGCTCGCGCGATGGTCGAGAGGGCGGAGCACGACGGGAGTGCGCTCCAGGAGAAGGCGCAGCACGCATCGAACGCGATCTTCATGGCCGAGCTGGCGACCGAAGCGCTGATTGACATTCAGGGACCCGTCGACCCGACCGCGTTCTCGAAGGGCGTCGCGTCGGACCTGGAGATGGCGATTCACGATGCGACGAAAGAGCTTGCCATGGGAAATCCCGACGGGGCGGCAAAGATCGCGGGCGAGATCGAACGGAAGGCCACTCGCCTTCGAACGATGTACTTCGAGTCCTTCAACACCTTGAACGGAATGGAAGGTCAGCTCGCGGACCTCCGCGGGGAAGGCATCCTGACGGAGCGCATCGAAGGTCAGGTCAAGATCGCGAAGGACATTCTCGGCAAGGGTCTCATCGAGTCCGCGAGCGCGATGGCGAGCCAGCTCGCCGCCGACGCGAAGACCCTGGGAATTGTCTACCACAAGGTGACGACGGGACTCGCGGACGCGGAACTCCTCTACTCCCGGTTGGAGCGGGAAGGCTTCCATTCGTACGAAGCGGACGCGTCGATTCGCGACGCCCGCAAGGCGATCCGCGAGGGCACGTACGCGCGGGCGATCGAGCACCTCGGGCGGGCCCACCGCGCCTTCGTCCAACGAACGAACGCCCGCAAGGCGCTCGCGAAGTCGATTGAAGAGACGCGGGCCCGGGTTAAGCTGCTCCAGGGCGTCGGCCTCTCGTTCCTGCCGGACATCCAGGAGGTCCTCGGACGTGCCGAGCGCGAATTCACGAGCGGCAACTTCTCGGGTTCGAGCGAGGACCTTCGAATCGCGACTGTCCTGCTGGACAAAGTCACCGAAACTCCTCTCGCGAAGAAGTGAGGCGCGACCTTAAGCCCCGCGCGCACGTTCGCGTCGCGAATGGCAGAGCAATACTTTGCGCGCCAGCCCGCTTCCAGCCAACGGCCGTTGGAATTCCACGTGACAGTCCGCGGGCATGTGTTCACGTTCCGAACTGACGCGGGCGTATTCTCTGGAAAGAAACTGGACCGCGGGAGCGAGCTGCTCATCGAGGCGCTCGAAGTCCAAAGGGGCGAATCGGTCCTAGATCTTGGATGCGGCTACGGAGCGATCGGGGTCGTCGCCGCTCGTTTGAGTGAGGGGGGCCGCGTCATCATGACGGATGTCAACGCACGAGCCGTCGCACTCGCTCGAGCGAATCTAACCCTCAACAAGGTCACGAACGCGGAGGTGCGCCTCGGCAACCTCTACGATCCCGTCCCCGGGTTTGGGTTCCATCACATCGCGTGCAACCCGCCAATCCGAGCGGGGCGCGCGGTGGTCGACCGAATCATCACGGAGGCGCCTTCGCACCTGCGCTCAGGCGGCAGCCTCTGGCTAGTCGCGAGGACGCGGCAGGGCGCCGATTCGATCCGGTCACGGATGACGAAAGCCCTCGGCAACGCGACCATCGTCAAACGAGGGAGCGGATACAAGGTCCTTCAATCGGTCGCCACGGAGGCCTGAACCGTGGCGGCGAAGCCGACCCTCCCGCGGATTCGGGTGCGCCTCGTTCGTCCGGAGGACTCCGCCCGCTTGGTCCCGATCTTCGAGGCATTTTACGGGGCATACTTCGGAGGGCGGGTCACGGAGGTCACCGTAGCCGGCCGGTTACGACGAGCCGCATCGAATGAGATCGTGATCGTTGCGGAGGTCGGCGACCAGATTGCCGGGTTCGCGAGCCTTCGTGTGACGGACTCCTTGGACCCCGATCCCTACGCGGAGTTGAGCGACCTCTTCGTGGAGCCAGAATCCCGGCGGCTCGGCGTCGCGTCGCGACTTGTGAAGTACGTCGAGGGGATCGCTCGAGAGCGGGGTGCAACGCACCTCGTCGTCCTCACGGGGCAGAAGAACGCGGAGGCGCAGACGTTCTATCGGGCCGCGGGGTACGAGGAGTACGCGGTCGCGATGCGCAAGGCCTTGCGGGAGCGGCCTCCCTCGTGACCAAGCAAAGTTTATCGCTCGATGGTCGGGTCCGGGCCACCATGGAGAAGGACACGGTCCGAATCGGGTCGATCGTGATCGACGTCGACGACTTCCCTCGAATGATGGCGTTCTGGCAATCGGCGCTCCGCTACA
>DATEGJ010000249.1:0-2176 GCA_035280105.1 Thermoplasmata archaeon | reverse complement strand
CGGGCGGTGATCCTCTCGAACAACCACGTGTTGGCAAATGCCAACGACGCGCGCACGGGGGACCTCATCTTGCAACCCGGTCCCGCCGACGGAGGTCGCGTCGAAGACGCGATTGCGTCGCTCTCCGATTTCGTGCCGATCCACTTCAACGAGCGCCGACTCGGCGTCTTCGGTCGAATCCTCCAAAGGCTGCTCGCTCCCGTCTTGTCGTGGGTCGGCTTCGGCCTCAAGCGGCTCCCGAGCGGACGGACCAATCTCGTTGATGCCGCCGTCGCGGACCCGATCACCCCGGACCTTGTCGCGCCGAACGTGCTCGGAATCGGCCGCATTCGCGGTACGGTCGAACCGTCCATCGGAATGCAGGTGCGGAAAAGTGGACGCACGACCGGGAATACGGCGGGACGTCTCACCGCCGTCGACGCCGTTGTCGAGGTGGACTACGGCGGAAAGACCGCAATCTTCCGGCAGCAGGTCGTGAGCGACATCGTCTCGCAGGGCGGCGACAGCGGGTCCGTGATCGTCGACGAGCGAGATCGCGGGGTCGGGCTGCTCTTCGCAGGAAGTGCGACGACGACCTTGATCAACCCGATGAACGCGGTCGCACAGTTCCTCGACCTCTCCCTCGATTAGTCTCGCCGACCTCCCGCCAAAGGCTTATTACGCCGCCCTCGGATTGCGGCGCATTGGGGCGGCGATGAAAGAAATCTGGGTGGAGAAGTATCGCCCGAAAACCCTGGATGAGGTGGTGGGACAGGACGAGATTGCCGAGCGGCTCAAGGCATACGCCGCCACGAAGAACCTGCCACACCTTCTGTTCGCCGGCCCGCCCGGCACCGGCAAGACGACGTGCGCCATGGCGCTCGCACGCGACATGTTCGGGGAAGACTGGCGGCAGAATTACTACGAACTCAACAGCAGCGACGAGCGCGGAATCGACGTCGTCCGCTCGAAGATCAAGGAGATCGCACGGCTCGCACCGTTTGGCGGGACCACGTTCAAGATCATCTTCCTGGACGAAGCCGACAACCTGACTGCGGATGCGCAGGCCGCGTTGCGCCGGACGATGGAGACGTACTCGAAGACGTCGCGGTTCATCCTCTCGGCGAACTACTCGTCGCGGCTCATCGAACCGATCCAATCCCGCACGGCGGTCTTCCGCTTCCGGCCGTTGAAGCCCGAGGCGATTCGCGAGTACTTGACGCGGATCGCGAAGGCGGAGAAGCTCAAGATCACGGACGACGGGATCGACGCCTTGATCTACATCGCCGGCGGGGACATGCGGCGGGCCGTGAACTCGCTCCAGGTCGCGGCGTCCCTCGGATCAACGATTGATGCGGATGTCCTGTACAAGGTCGCGAGCACAATCAAGCCGGAGGAGGTCAAGAAACTCATCGAGAAGGCCCTCACCGGCGATTTTCTCCGGGCGCGGGAGGTCCTCGACCGCCTCCTCATCGAGTACGGCGTATCCGGGGAGGACGTCCTCCGACAGCTCCACCGATCCGTCTTCGACATCAACGTGCCGGACGAGTACAAAGTCCGCCTTCTCGATCGGATCGGGGAGACCGACTTCCGACTGATTGAAGGAAGCAACGAACGAATTCAGCTCGAGGCGTTGCTCGCGCACTTTACGCTCATCGGACAGGAACTGAACAAGAAGTGATCAGCGCCCCAGCTCGTGGTTCCACCCTTCGTAGGCGGCTTGGTCTTTCGGCGACGCCGCGATCATCTTCGCGAGTGCCATCGGGACCTCCGGTGCATTCGTCGCCAGAAACGTCTGGCCGCACACGTCGGCGAGGAGGAGGTTGATGCCGCTGTTTGCGACGGCCGAATCGCGGCAAGCGTGGTCTCCGAGGACGTCGAGCAGTCGCGCGGCCGGATATCCATGGGCCAGGTACGATCGAACGCGCGCGGCCGCGTCTGGGGGTTTTCGCGCGTCGAGAGCTCCGGCAAGGTGACGAAGTTCCTCCGATTCGTTCGGTGACGCGCCAATCGACGGAAGCGTCGCGGCGCGGGAGGGAGATCGGACCCGGAGGGCGGCTTGGAAGAGCGCGTAGAGCCGTTCGCTCGTTCGACTGAAGGTCAGGACGAACCGAGCGGCGTGCGCGAACATGAGGCTCCGTGCGGCATCGAGGTCATAGCCCGAGGCGTTCGCGACGCGTTTCGCGGCTTCGACGGA
>DATEGJ010000248.1:0-12063 GCA_035280105.1 Thermoplasmata archaeon | reverse complement strand
ATCCTCGAGCGTGTTCTCCGCAGTTGCACGGGGGAGGGGCCGATGTCCTCGATCGGGAAAGAGATCCGGATGCGCCGCGTCCTCAATCACGGCAAGGCGCTCATCGTGGCGATGGACCACGGCGTCTCGTCCGGGCCCGTTTCCGGCCTGGAGGACATCCGGAAGGCCGTGTCCGCCGTCGCGAAGGGGGGCGCCACCGGCATCGTGCTCCACAAGGGCGCCGTCCGTTTCGCGAAGGACTACTTCGACGAGCGCCTCGCACTCATCCTTCATCTGAGCGCTTCCACCTCCCTGAGCCCGCGTCCCGACCGCAAGGTCGTGGTGACGGGAATCGAGGAAGGAATCTCGTATGGCGCCGACGCCCTCAGCGTCCAAGTCAATCTAGGTGGCGAGGACGAAGACCGGATGCTCGAAGACCTGAGCACCACCGCTCGGGACTGTGATCGGTTCGGCATGCCGCTACTGGCGATGATGTATCCTCGAGGGCCGAACGTCAAGAATCCGTTCGATGTCGATCTGGTGAGGCATGTGGCGCGCGTCGGAGCGGAACTCGGCGCGGACCTTGTCAAGACGCTGTACACGGGGACCCCGAAGACATTCGCCGAGGTCGTACGCGGATGTCCGGTGCCCGTGGTCGTCGCGGGCGGCCCGAAGCTCGACTCCGAGCGAGACGTGTTCGAAATGGTGGAAGGGGCGCTTGTCGCGGGCGCAGCGGGCGTCTCGATCGGCCGCAACATCTTCCAATCGAAAGACCCGACGAGCGTGACGCGCGGTCTGGCTCGGATGATCTTCGATGGAGCCTCGATCGACGAAGTATACCGCGGGTGAGGCGATGACGGAGCGCCTGGTGTGGGTGGGTGCTCTCCCCGGAATGGGGGATGTCCGATCCGTTGTCGCGGAGGCCCTTGCGGCCGGATTCGATCACATCGTGCTCGGGAAGGAGGATGACTCCGCGCGCGGCGTGGGCCGCTTCGCTCCGATCTTCTTGCGCGGCGACACCTTCCTTATCGGCGGGATGGAAATTGGCCGTCTCGTGTCGATTCAATCCGGGAAGGACGAGTCCGTTGCGCGGGGAATGAGGGGCGCAACAAAGCACGTTGTCGTTCGCCCGGGACAGCATCGAATCATCCCGATCGAAAATCTCATCGCGTACTTCCAAGGGAGCGGCACCCGCTTGCTCGTCGAAGTTCACGATGCCGCCGAAGCGAAACTGCTTCTCGAGGCGATGGAGGTCGGGGTCGACGGGATCTTCCTGACTCCGTCGTCGATGGAGGAGATTCGCGCGGTTCGCGCGGTCCTTGAGACGCTGATACAACGCGTGCCGCTCGCCCAAGGGACCGTCACCTCGGTCCGATCCCTCGGACTGGGCGACCGGGTCTGTGTCGATACGTGTTCGCTCTTCCGGACCGGGGAAGGTCTTCTGGTGGGGAACAGTTCGAGCGGACTGTTCCTGGTCCACGCCGAGACGGGAGGCTTGGACGGCGTTGCGTCCCGACCGTTCCGGGTGAACGCCGGCGCGGTCCATGCGTACGTCTTCGTACCCGGTGGCGCGACGAAATACCTGAGTGAGCTGGGAGCCGGCGACGAGGTCCTGGCGGTAGATTCGAACGGCCACGCGCGAGCCGTCATGGTCGGCCGCATCAAGGTGGAACGTCGCCCGCTCCTCCTCATCGAGGCTGAGGTTGCCAGACGTCGGGTCACGACAATCGTCCAGAACGCGGAGACGGTCCGGTTCGTCACCCCGGAAGGAAGCGGCCGTTCCGTGAGCGAGATGAAATCGGGGGACCCGGTGTTGCTCCGGACCGAAGAAGGCGGCCGGCACTTCGGAACGCGGATTCGGGAGACGATCGAGGAGCGCTGAGATGACTCGGGTCGCTGCCGTCATTGCCGCCCGAGACGGTGGCGAGGCCGAACGGCAAGCTCGCGCCGCCCTCGCGAACGGAGCGGATCTGGTGGAGTTGCGGCTCGATCACCTTCGCGACCTGAACCCTCGCGTCATTCGCAAACTGGCTGCAGCCGTTGGCGACCGCTCAATCGCGACCTTGCGCAGTCCCCCCCAGGGAGGCCAAGGCTACGGGGAGCGGTCGGACCGCGCCTCCCAATTGAAGGTCATCTGCACGGAGCAATTCGCGTACGTGGACTTGGAATGCGAGACGGACTCCCAGATGGCCGACACGCTGGCGGAGGTCGTGCATCGGCACCATGCGGAAGTCATCGCCTCTCAGCATTTCCCTGAAGCCGTCAGCCTCGCCGACGTCGAGAACGCCATCACAAGGTGTGCCGCGATTGGCGATGTGTCGAAGGTCGTGGTACCCGTGCCCGATGTCGAGTCCGCTCTCGGCCTGGCGACCCTCGCCCGATCTGAGGTGACTCGCAAGCGCCGCGTCGTCGTCATCGGGACCGGATCCGACGGAGTCCTCACCCGCATCGTCCCTGGCCAGGAGATTCAATACGCCTCCTGGGGCCACGCGACCGCTCCCGGTCAGCTGCCGTTCGCCACCGCCATGCGCCTGCAACGCGGGAAACCAATCCTCCTGGGGTTGCTCGGGCATCCGATCTCACAGTCGATCTCTCCCGCAATCCATGAGGCGGCCTTGGCGGCCGTCGGCTTCCCAGCCGTGTACCTTTCCTTCGACATCCCGCCCGAGTCCGTGGATGCCTTGCTCCGCGCCGCGGACCGCGTTCCGTTGCGAGGATTCAACGTAACAATTCCGTACAAGCAGACGATCATCGAGCAACTCGACGAGCTCGACGCCGATGCTCAACGACTCGGGGCGGTGAACACGGTCGTCCTGGAGGACGGATGGGCGAAAGGCTGCAACACGGATGTGCACGGATTCCGACTGTCCTTGCGATCCCTCGGTCTCCGTTTGGGGGACCGCCGCGTCCTCGTCGTCGGCGCGGGAGGAGCCGCGAGGGCGGTCGTCGACGTCGCGTTGCAGGAGGGAGCGCACGTCGAGATGGTGAATCGGACGACCGCGCGCGCCGATGCGGTCTCCAAAGCCTTCGGGAATGACGTCCAAGTCGTTGAGCCTGGTGAGCTCCCCGCTCGCGGTCCGTGGGACCTCCTCGTCAACGCGACGCCGGTGGGCGCGAACGGATCCTCCGGTGGTCTGCCCGTCCCGGAGAGCGTGGTCGCGAGATCCTCGTTCGTGTACGACCTCGTCTATACCCCGCCGGCGACCCCGTTGTTGCAGGTTGCCGAACGACTCGGTCGACCCGGCACGTCCGGTCTCCCCATGCTGTTGAACCAAGCGGCGAGATCGTTCGAGTTGTGGACCGGAGTCCCGCCGCCGATCGAGGCGATGCGACACGCGGCTCGCGAGGCGGTTCGATGAAAGCACGAGCGTCGTGCTTCGGCGCGGGGACGATCGTGAATGCGATCGCCGCAGGGCGCGGAATGGCCTTCGGGCTTGCCTTGCGGGTCAGTGCCACGGCCGAAGCCAGGCCGAATGCCGACGGCGTCCGCGTTCGGGTTCCTGCCGGGGTCGACCCGACGCTGGCGCAGAACACGGCGTCCCGCGTCCTTCGCCGAAGCCGGCGAAAGTCCGGCCTTGAAGTCTCCCTCGAGTCCGAAATCCCGATTTCCCGCGGGTTGAAGAGCAGCTCTGCCGTCGCCAACGCGGTCGTCCTCGCGAGCGCCCGCGCTCTGAGTCTCGACCTCGAACCCTTGCAGATGATTGAAATCGGGGTCGATGCCGCCCTCGATGCCGGCGTGACGATCACGGGAGCCTTCGACGACGCCTGCGCCTCCTTCTTCGGCGGGATCGTGGGTGCGGACAACCGCGCACGGAAAATCATAATGTCCGACCGGTTCCCGGAGGGCCTCGTCGCCGCCGTGCATGTTCCCCGCCGCGCAATCACGAAGCAGAGTCTCAAACGGACGGACTTTTCGCCGATACGGCCCACGGTCGAAGAGGCGTTTCAACTCGCCCTGAAAGGGGATTACTTCCGGGCGCTCGAGATGAACAGTTCGGCCTATGCCTCTGTGTTGGATATCGACGAGACGCCCGCCATCCGGGCTCGGGCGGCCGGCGCCGTCGCCTCCGGGATTTCCGGGGCCGGTCCCTCAATTGTGGCTTTGGTGAAACCGGCGCGCGCCGATGCGGTCGTGAAGGCGATGGACGACGGGGAGGCAGAAGTCCTCATCGTAAGCCTGAATACGATCGAATCTCGCGAGGTGGTCCGCTGAGGTACCGGGCGACTCCGTCGACGGTCTCCGGGACGATCCGTGCGCCACCTTCGAAGAGCGTGACGCATCGGGCGATTGTCCTCGCGGCGCTTTCCGGCGGGCCCTGCATGATTCGGAATCCGTTGTACTCCGACGACACAGAGGCGACCCTGGCCGGTGTGGCTATGCTCGGCGCCGACGTCGAACGCGATGGCGGGGATCTCCACATCTCGTCGCGCGCCCTTCGCGCGGCGAGCCAGCCCGTGGACGCCCGCAATTCCGGGACCACGATTCGATTTCTCTCTGGCGTCGCCTCGTTGCTCGACGGAGCCACGACCCTCACCGGCGATACCAGCATACGCCGTCGACCCATGGGTCCGCTTGTGGAGGCGCTAAACGCGCTCGGTGCTCGCGCTCGTGCGTTCGGCGCGGACGGGCGACCCCCCTTGGAGGTTCACGGCGTCCTCCGGGGTGGCACGATCAGCCTTGCGGGTGGTGTGAGTTCCCAATTCCTGTCGAGTCTCCTGATCGCCTCCCCGCTGGGCCGGGGCCCGACGGAAATCCACCTCGTTCCACCCACACGATCCGAGCCCTACGTCGCGATGACTCGGTCCATGATGCGAGCGTACGGAGTCGACGTCGATCAGCACGGCGACTTGTTCCGGGTGGACGGCGGTCAGACCTATCGTCCGGTGGATGTCGAGGTCCCGGGCGATCTTTCGTCCGCGGCGTTCCCGCTGGCAGCGGCGGCCCTCACAGAGGGCGATGTCTCGGTGACGGGCTTCGCTCCAGAGCCCCCTCAAGGGGACCATCGAATCGTGGACTTCCTCCGAGCGTTCGGGGCGCGAGTCGATGAGGAATCGGATCGCGTGCGCGTCCGAGCCGGTTCGTTGATCGGGCAAACCGTCGACGTCGGCGCGAATCCGGACCTCTTCCCAATCCTTGCCGTCCTCGCAGCCCACGCGGAGGGGGAAACAGAGTTTGTCGGGGGCGACCATCTTCGGGAGAAGGAGAGCGACCGCATCGCCACCACCGTCTCGATGCTCCGCGCCCTCGGGGTTCCGGCGAAGCCGACGACCGGCGGATGCATCCTACACGGGCCCCGCCAAATCCGAAGCGGTTTCGTGGATGCGCAAGGAGACCACCGCATCCTGATGGCCGCAGCGGTCGCCGGACTTGCGGCCGACGGCCCGGTCGAGATTTCCGACCCCGGGGCGTTCCGCGTTTCGTATCCGTCGTTCCTCGATGACATGCGTTCCCTGGGCGCCGATCATTCGGTGATTGAATGAACTCGTTCGGGAGTCAGTACCGCACCACGATCTTCGGGACGAGTCACGGGCCGTTCGTGGGTTGCACGATCGAAGGCCTCCGACCGGGCACACCCATCGATGCCACATTCGTGCAAGCGCAACTCGATCGCCGCCGGCCGGGACAGAGTCTGCTCACGTCGCAACGGAGAGAGGAGGATCGCGTCGAGTTTTCGGGAGGGATCGCGGACGGCGTCGCGAGTGGCGAACCGATTGTCGCGATCATCCGGAACGAGGACGTGCAGTCCAAACCCTACGTATCCACCGCGCGTGTGCCGCGACCGGGCCATGGGGATTTCACAGCCCTCATGAAGTACGGCGGGAAGAGCGACTTGCGAGGCGGCGGTCAGCTGTCCGGTCGGATGACCGCGCCCCTCGTCGTCTCCGGGTCGATCGCTCGGCAGGTCCTCGCGAGACAGGGGGTCCGTTTCTACGCCCACGCATCGCAAATCGGACGTGTCTTGTCGCGCGCCGTGACGGAGAAAGAGATTGAATCGAACGTGGAGCGAACGCCCGTGCGTTGCGCGGACCTCGAGGCGGCGGATCGGATGATCGCGGAGATTGAGGCCGCGCGGCATGATCGCGACAGCGTTGGCGGAGTGATCGAGGGCGTCGTCACCGGGTTGCCGGCCGGGGTAGGTGAACCGTTCTTCGACTCAGTCGAATCCGAGGTAGCACATCTCTTCTTCTCAATCCCCGCCGTCAAGGCGGTCGACTTCGGCGCGGGCTTCCGCGCGTCCGGAATGCGAGGGAGCGAGCACAACGATCCGTTCATCGTCGAACAGGGTCGCATTGCCACGGCGACGAACCATGCCGGAGGCGTCCTCGGAGGGATCACGAACGGGATGCCCGTTACCTTCCGCGTCGTCCTCAAGCCCACCGCCTCCATTTCGAAGCCGCAACAATCCGTCGACCTCGAGACCATGAAGCCCACCGAGATTGTCGTGACCGGCCGTCACGATCCATGTATCGTCCCGCGGGCCGTGCCGGTGGTGGAGAACGCCGCGGCGATGGCGATTCTCGATCTCATGTACGTAGGGAGATTCGTATGAGCGAAGCCGAAATCGCCCGATTGCGCGAGGAAATTGCGGATGTCGATAAGGAGCTCGTCGGTCTCATCGCGAAACGGTTGCACCTCGCCGGGCAGTTGGGATTGGAGAAGAAACTCCTCGGACATCCGATCGACGACGAAGGCGCCAACGATCTGGTGCACACGTGGCTAGTCGCGGAGTTCGCCACCCGCGGGATTGGTCCCACGTTCTCGGAGGGACTCGCGACGCTCCTTATCGACGAAAGCGTGCGGCGGGAGAAGAGCGTTCGACGACCGATTCCCATCCATCAACGAGTCCTCGTCGTCGGAGGCGCGGGGCAGATGGGACGCTGGCTATGCCGCTATCTCCGCTCCCGGGGTTGCGACGTCGTCGTGAATGACATCGCCGGCCCGCTCGAGGGGTTCCCGTTCGAACCCGACTTGACGAAGGGCGTGCGCGAGGCCGACGTGGTCGCGGTCTCCGTGCCGATGTCCGTTACCGCCGAAGTCCTCCGCTCGATTTCGGCGATGAAACCGTCCGCACTAATCTTCGACATCACGAGCCTCAAAGCGCCCGTTGTGGAGGTCCTCCGCCAGATGGGACATGCCGGCCTTCGCATCACGAGTGTCCACCCGATGTTCGGTCCGAACTTGTGGCCGCTTTCGAGCGGGAACATCACATTCAGCGATTGCGGGAATGGCGTTGCGGTGCTCGAAGCGAAGGAGTTGTTCCGCGCGAGCGGTGCCTCCTTCGTCGATCTCTCGTTGGACCACCACGATGAGTTCATGGAGTTCCTACTGGGACTCAGCCACCTCTGCCTGCTCACATTCGCGCGATGCGTCGCCCGGAGTCCCTTCGATCTGGCGGGACTCCGCCGCCCCGAAGGGACCACCTTTTCGCGGCTATCGATCGCCGCGGCGGGACTCCTCGCAGATCCGCCCGCCCTCCTGAGGGACATTCAGGCGCTCAACCCGCACACGCCATTCGTTCATCACCGCATTCGCGAGACGCTCGACGAATGGCAGCGGGCGACTGTGGCCCCGGACGGGGCAGAATTCTTTCGACTCATCGAGCAAACGCGTGCGTACTTCCAAGCCGGGAAACCGCCATGACGATTGTCCTTCTCATCGACAATTACGATTCGTTCGTATACAACCTATACCAGGGCCTCGGAGAGGCGGGTTCGCATCCGGTCGTTCACCGCAACGACGCGGTCACGTTGCGGGACATTCGTCGCATCGATCCGGACGCGATCGTCCTCTCGCCCGGTCCCGGTCACCCAACGATCGGACGGGATTTTGGCATCTGTACCGACATCCTGCGGGAAGTGAGCCCGTCCACCCCGACGCTCGGCGTGTGCCTTGGGCACCAGGGGGTGGGCACGGCCTTCGGCGCACGCGTCGGACATGCCGCAAGCGTTCTGCATGGGAAGACCAGCTCGGTCCACCATGATGGACGCACGATCTTTCACGATCTTCCGAACCCGATGGTCGCCGGGCGATACCATTCCCTGGCGATCGATGCGGCGTCTGTGCCGGACGCGCTTGAGGTGAGTGCCCGCGCGGGCGATGGCGAGATCATGGCGGTGCGCCATCGCATCCATCCGATCGAAGGCGTCCAGTTCCACCCCGAGTCAATCCTGACGCCGGACGGCCCCGCTCTTCTTCGAAACTTCTTGGACGCTACGCGCACATAGCGCGCCGATGTCGAACCGTTCATCGACCGTTTGATCCACCTTGGTCTGCTTCACGGAATCCCGTCACCGAGAATCCGCGAATGCCGGGCCGTGTCGTGACCGATCGGAACGCGCGGGCCTCGAGTTTCGCCTTCAGCTCTTCTGGGTGATGAAACTGGAGATGGTCGCCATGGCACGCGGCCAACCAGCGAGACAAAGCGCCAGGCGCCTCCGCTGGAAGCATCTCAAACAGGGCGATCCGGCCACCGGGCCGCAGAACCCGATGGATTTCGTCGAGGACCTGGTCGGGGTTTTCCATGTGGTGGAACGCGACGACCGACGTGACGCGGTCGAACGAGTTGTCGGGAAACGGAATCGCCTGCGCTCGGCCTTCAAGGAACCGGATTCCCGGCCGGCGTCGACGACCGAACGCGACCCTTTTCGCATTCGGCTCGAGGACGACGATTTCACCGCAACCGCTCGCGAAGCGCTCTGTCGCCGCGCCCGCGCCGCCACCCAGGTCGAGGAGATTGATGGCCGGTTCCGGGGCGATCAGATCGCGAAACGCGTCGAGATCCGTACGCCGTTTGCGAACGCTCAGCCACTCGGCCAGCCAGATGCCGATCGACACGGGTCCTGGTAACGCAGCCTCCGACGTAATGGTTCCATGTGAATCGGGGTATCCCGGCGGCTTCGCTAACGCGAAGAAAATCGAAAACTCCGCGACGCGCCTAGTGCGTGTGGGCGTGCGCCTGGTGCGGTTCCTCCGCGTCCGGTGCCTCTTCCCCTTTCGGGTTGAAGCTCTGGCCGCAGCCGCAGGTGGACCAGTTGTTCGGGTTGCTCACGACGAACCCGCTGCCCGCGACGCTCTCCATGTAATCGACGCTGGACCCTTCGAGGTATTGCACGCTGTTCGGGTCGACGACAACCTTGATGCCGTTCGCATCGAGGACCTCGTCGCCCTCGTGGAGCTTGTTGTCGAGCGCCATGCCATATCGGAAGCCGGAGCATCCGCCGCCCGCCACGTACATGCGCAGGTAGGTGGTCTCTTGCGTGCCGTGCTGGCCGATCAGCTCGCGAAGTTTCGTCACGGCGTTGCTCGATAGGGTAACATTGAACATGGTTAAACCCCGTCATCCGTACGAGTATAGGCGCGTTATATAACCCTTTGGACATCAGTGGTCGCGGCTCGGAATCACGTGCCCCCGACTACTCGAGCAATCGACCCATGTACCGCCGTTCCGGCCGGAATCCGAGGCTCTCGTACACATGGCGGGCCCGGCCGTTCTCCTCCGACACCTCGAGTTTGATCTTGCGGTGGCCTCGCCGGCGCGCCCAGTCGCTCGCCCACTCGACGAGAGCCTTGCCGATTCCCTGGTCCCGATGGTCTGGCGCGACCCAGACGTCGTAGATGAATGCATGGACTTCGGGCGTGAGGAATCCGCTCTCGCCGAGGATTAGGTAGCCGAGGAATTCGCCGGTCGGCCCTTCGGCGACCCATTTCTCGGTCCGGTTTCCTTCGATGTACGGCTCGATCTTCTTCCGGAAATGGGCCTCCCATCGGCCATGCTCGAGCCGAGCGCGTTCGTCGGCGGGGACGTCATCCCAGACCGTCTGCAACGTCGCCCCCCAGATGATTGAATAGTCTGCCCGACGCGCTCGCCGCATCCGAAGGTCCACGAGTCCACCCGCGGCGCACAGTGGGGCGGTCTCAATGAAGGTGTCGGCTCTCCGAATTCGCGGTCCGAGCTGGCGGTTTTGTCTCCGTTGGCATTCACCGCCCAGCCTTTATAAGACCCTCCCCCGTTGTTACGCGCGTGCTCCCTTCGCGCTGCGTTCGATGCGGCGCCGCGAGTCGCGATTTTCTCTGCGGACCGTGCCTCGACTACCTTGTCACATACCGTCCTCTCTGGCTGAACCCTGCCCTCCTTCCGGGCCCGTCGCTCGTCGACCTCGTCGCGCCGCGAGACGTCGCTTTGGTATCCGCCGATCTTTCCAAGGTCGAGTGGCACGCGCGTCCACCGGAGTCGTCGGCCGCCGACGCGGTTCAACTCGTTCGTATGTTGTCGATTGATGGAGGGGTAAATCCCGTCCTGAGCGAAGGCGATGCTGCCATTCTCCACGAGTTTCTACAGGAAACCCGTCGATCGACGCCGACCGACGCGACGGAACGTCATGCGCTCGCGGCGATCTGCCGCTATCTTTCGTCGCGCGACTGGATGCCTTCCCACCTCGGTTCCGAATACGCCCTGCGCGCGAACGTCCTCGAACCCCCCGCCGCACTAACCGAAACAGTCGGGACGGCCGACATCGCGGTTTCCGAGGAGGAGGCCGAGGCGGTCGCCGCCCTCGAGGCGTTCGACTCGTCGCCCGAATCGCACACGAACGAGGAGACTCCCGACCTCGAACCCCCCGCAACCGACGCACAGGAAGGACTCCCTGCATCGGAACCGTTCCCACCCGAGCCCGTCCCCCAGCCGGAACCGCCCCTACCGATTCCGGAACCGTACCCGCCGCCGCAGCCCGAACCGGAGCCGGAACCCGAACCGGACTCCGAAGAACTCGGGATCGATGAGGCGGAGCGCCTGCGCCTTGAGGCGGAACGACGCGCCCTCGAAACGCATCGGACCGATGTCGAGGCTTGGGTGCGCTCCCGCACGGACGAGTTGAAGGCGAAGGAGGACGCCCTCGTGGGCCGCGAGGAGGAGCTCTTCAACAAAGAGCGGGCGATCGAGGAGGAGGCCCGAGCCACCCGTGGACGACGGGTTGCAATCGCGAAAGAGGAAGCTCGTCGGGACGTGGTTCGTTTCCTCGCGTCGATTCCCGGGATGTCCGATGCGCAAGCCGACTCGATTGCGAATGCGTTCCCCGACATGTCGACCCTCACAAGCGCCGATGCGAAGGCGATCACCCAGTGCAAGGGCGTGACCGAGACTCTCGCCCGAGCGATTCGGCTGGAGCTTGTCCCTGGCGAGGTCGACGACGAACAGCGGATCACCCGACTCCGCGAGGAAGCCCAGTCGTTTCTGGAGGAAGGCGAATACGCGGCGGCCCTCGACTGCTGCAGTCGACTCCTACGAGAACGCCCCCAGGACACCAGCCTTTGGTTCGATCGGGCCGAGCTTCTCGTGCTCCTGGATCGCCGCGAGGAGGCGCTCGCATGCTACGCGAAGATCATCGATCTGGACCCCGGGAATTGGCGGGCGTGGTTCGAGAACGCGAACCTCCTCTTTGGGATGGGTCGCCTCCCCGATGCCGTTGAGGCGTTGCGGGAAGCCTTGCGGATCGACTCGACAAAAGCCCGCGACATCATCCTCAAGGCGGAACAGCTCCGACGCGATGGTCATCCGAACGAAGCCGTCATCCTGTTCCAGGCCGTCCTCGATTTGGTCCCGACCGAAACGCGCGCGGTCCTCGGCCTCGGGGACTCGTTGCTCGACCTGGGCGACATGGACGCGGCGGAGTCGCTCTTCGCGCGCGCTCTTGGGACGAATTCCGAGAATCCGCCGATCTTGTTTCGTCGGGGCGAGCTCCTCGAGCGAAAGGGTCGCTGGGGCGCCGCCATCCAGTATTACAATCGGGCGATCGCCCTGCGCTGGAACTTCGTGGATCCTTGGCTCGCGAAAGGGAGGATCCTCCTGGAACACGATCGAGCGAAGGAAGCCCTGGAGTGTTTCGACAAGGTCCTCTCGTTCGAACCCGATCGCGTCGAAGGGTTGGCGAGTAAGGCGCGGGCTCACGCAATCCTCGGCGACCGGGATGCGGCGGAAAACGCTCTTGAGCGGGCCTCCGCGATAGCTCCGGACGATCCGGCCACGCGCGCCGCGCGCGATGCCCTCGGGGCACCCACCTCGTCGGAACCGGAGGCGGCGCCTCGCG
>DATEGJ010000247.1:0-3574 GCA_035280105.1 Thermoplasmata archaeon | reverse complement strand
AGGAAGAGGTAGTGACGAAAGAGATCCTTCGAAGTCGGATCGAGATCTTCGTAGATTCCCAAGAACCGCGTTCGGGAGACCTCGATTCCCAACTCCTCGCGAAGTTCTCGCGCGAGGGCCGTCGACGGCTCTTCACACGGCACGAGGTGCCCGCCAAAGGCGTCCCACATGCCAGCAAACCGGACCGTGCTCGCACGCTTCCCCAGGAGGACTCGGGCACCCCGTACGATGAGACCCGTCGCGGTGACGTGGATCACGCCGTACCGAACGCTATCCTCCGATATCCGCCCTTCCACCGCGCCCCGTCCTCTGAAGTTATGGTTATTTGACCACATGAAGAGACTCGACCGCGGATCGGAACGTCCGGCCGCCATCCTCACACGCCTCCCAAAGCTTCATCCGAATGGCGTCCGCTTGATGGGACGATGGAGGCGGTTGCCCGCGAAATCGCCGAGCGGCTCCGAGCCGTCCCGTTCGTCCGGATTGTGACTCACATCGACACGGACGGGATCACGGGGGGCGCGATTGCGTCCGAAGCGCTCAACCGAGCGGGCATCGCGCACGAAGTCGCGTTCGTAAAGAAACTCGACGAAACCGTGATCACGGAACTGAAACGGCAGGGCATCCCTCTCGTCTGGTTCATCGACCTCGGAGCCGGCATGCTCCATGCGATCCACGGCCTCGATGCGGTGATCACGGACCACCACGTGCCGACGGAACGCGAGGTCCCGAAAGTCCTGCGAGGCGATCTCATCCGCTTTGCCGAGTCTCAGGATCGCGTCCTCATGCTCAACCCGCATCTCGAGGGAGAAGGTTCGGACGTCGCGAGCGGTGCGGGCTGCGCTTACGCCGTTGCAAAGGCCCTCGACCCGGCGAACGTCGACCTCGCCGCCGTCGCGATCGTCGGGGCCGTTGGGGACGTGCAAGATCAGGAATTCCGCCGGCTTTCCGGATACAACCGGACGATCCTTCAGGACGGAATCGACGCGGGGGTCCTGCGTGCGCAGATCGACCTGCGGCTGTTCGGCCGCGAGACTCGGCCCGCGTACAAGATGCTCCAATACGCCACGGACCCGTGGATCCCGCGTCTCAGCGGGAACGAAGAGGCGTGCATCGCCTTCCTGCTGGAGCTCGGAATCGACCTGAAGGTCGAGGAGCACTGGCGAAGCTGGTCTGACCTCGATGCGGGTGAGAAACAGCGGACCGTGTCGGCCCTCGTGGCTCACATGCTCGAACGCGGGTGTGGCGTGAAGGAGGTCGACCGATTGGTCGGCGAGACCTACACCCTGGTGCGAGAACCTTCCGGGAGTCCGACCCGCGATGCAAAGGAGTTCGGAACGCTCATGAATTCATGTGGCCGGTACGACCAACCCGAGGTCGGCTACCGGGTGTGCCGAGGCGATCGCGACGAATATCTCGCGCAGGCGTTGAAGCTCCTCCGAGGCCATCGCGAGTACCTCGTCGAGTCGATGGATGCGATCGCGGAGGCCGGGATCAACCAGATGGACGCGATCCAGTATTTCCACGCGGCCGACAAAATTCGCGACACGGTCGTCGGCATCGCCGCGAGCATCGCGCTGAACCAGGACGGCGCGGCGAACGACCTGCCAATCATCGCCTTCGCGAAAGCGGATGATGGGATCAAGGTCTCCGCGCGCACGACGCGAGACCTCGTTGCGAAAGGGCTCGACCTGGCGGCGATCATGCAGGAGGCGAGCAAAGCCGTCGGCGGACACGGAGGCGGTCATCACGCGGCCGCTGGCGCGACGATTCCTCCGGGGACGGAAAAGGAATTCCTCGAAATCGCGAACCGCATGGTCCGCGCGCAGCTCGGTCCGAATCAGCCTGGGGACAACCAGCGGAACCTTTAGGAGAGACCCCTCCCATCCATTGGCGGGAGGTTCCGAATCCTACGGCCGTTTGTCCCGCGTGTGGCTACTCCAAACTGATGCTGAAGGAACAGCATTGCGTGAACTGCGGGAAGCGCGGCTGCGAGCATTGCCTCATAACGTTCGGGCATTCGCAGGACGCGGGCCAAAACACGATCCCGCAGCGGGTGTGTTCCCAGGACTGCTTCGATCGGTGGGTCGGAGGCATGATCGTCCACGGGTTCGGACCGACGCCATGGGGCCAGTCGTGGATGATTCATGGCACGATCATCGAGCCTGCATTCGCGGCCCGCGCTCATCAGCTCGCGGAGCAACATCGCTCGAACTTGCAGGTGCGCCATGCCGCGAATCTCATCGAGGCGGAACGCTTCGAGGACGCGGCCCGCATCTACGATGGCATGGGCATGTGGAAGGAGGCGGGCGAGGCGCGACGCCGCGCGAAGCGGACGGTCGTCACCCAGGTCCAGGTAGACGTGAACAGCCTCATCGATCAAGTGCGGAAGGGCGGTCTCACGACGACGTACTCGTGTCCCGCGTGTCACAGCCCGATCCAGATCAATGCGGCGACCGACGTCGGGGCCCTGAAGCACTGCCAATATTGCGGGAGCGTGATCCAGTCCACGGACCTCGTCGAATTTCTGTCCCGCGTTGTCGGATACCGCTGATCCGAGCGAAGGTCGTAAACCTTTTATAACTCGCGTCGCTTCGACGGCCGCTCTTCAGAGGACGGGGAGCCGATGACTGATGACGCCCCGCGGCCGCGAGGCGGAAGGAGGTCTCCACGATGGCCAAGCCGATGTACGTTCGTTTCGAAATGCCCAAGGATCTCGTCGACAAGACCTATCAGGCGATCGAGCTCGCGAAGGAAAGCGGAAAGGTTCGCAAAGGCACGAACGAGGTCACGAAACTCGTCGAGCGCGGCGAGACGCAGTTCGTCGTGATGGCGGAGGACGTTCAGCCGGAGGAAATCCTCGCCCACATGCCGCTCTTGTGCGAAGAGAAGGGTGTGCCGTACGCGTACGTCCCGAGCAAGCAAGAGCTCGGCGTGGCCGTAGGCCTCGGCAAGGCGACCGCGTCGATCGCGATCCTGGACCCGGGCAAGGCAAAGCCGCTGGTCGATGACCTGTCGACGAAGCTGCGCGCCATCAAGAAGTGACGGACCTCGAGGGACGCGTGGGACATGGCGGACGAAGATAGCATTCCCGCAGAAGTGGTCGAGGTCGTCGGCCGCACGGGCATGACCGGTGAGGCGACGCAGGTCAAGGTCCGCGTCCTCGATGGACGCGACAAGGGGCGCATCATCACGCGGAACGTGAAAGGGTCCGTCCAGGTAGGGGACGTCCTGAGCCTGCGCGAGACCGCGCGCGAGGCCCGCAAGCTCTCGGTCCGGTGAGCCGATGCCAATCCGTCGATCCTGCTCGTTCTGCGGCAACGAGATCGAGCCGGGCACCGGCAAGATGTTCATCCGGAAAGACGGGTCCGTCTTCCTCTTCTGTTCTCACAAATGCCAAGCGAACATGCTTAGGCTCGGCCGCGTGCCTCGGTGGACTCCGTGGACCCAGGCGTTCCGTCGGGCGGCCGGTCGAATCGCCGCGGAGGAAGCCGTCGTCGCGGAGAAGGAGGCGCCCGCCGTCGCGGAAGGCGTCGCGGCGGAGATCGCGATCGAAGTTCCAAAGGGGAAGGAT
>DATEGJ010000246.1:0-3940 GCA_035280105.1 Thermoplasmata archaeon | reverse complement strand
TGATCGCATCCGAGGAGATCATCGTCCCACACGCGGGACATGCGATCTCCGATTCGCCGGAGGAATCCGATTCCGCCGCGATCGCTTTGACGGCTTGCTTCGGGACGGGGGCGGGCGCGGCTGCCTTCACCGCAGGCGCCGGGCTCGGTTGGACCGGCTGGGGGCGGAGACCCGAGGACGGAACGGGTTGGGATTGGGCAGCTCGCGGCGACGGGCTCGGCGTCGGCATCGCTTGCGCGGGGGCAGGCCGACCGACGCTTTGTTCGCGTGCGATTAGCTGCTTCTCCTTCTCGATGAGGCGCTTCGCCTCCTCGGTGACTCGTGCGCGCGCGGCACTAACGCTCTCTTCCTCCGCGAGGAGTTTCTTCTCTCGGTCCATGAGCTCGCGGCCGCGGCTGATCTGCGATTCGAGCGCAGACTTCTGGTCCTCGAGAAGCTTGACGATTTGTTCTTGGCGCGCACCGATCTCGCTCTTGCGAGCGGCGATCTCGCGGCCGTGGACGACGGCATCGGCGTCTTTCCGGGTGATTTCCTCTTCACGGTTCACGAGTACGCCGAGGCGTTTCGCGAGTTCTTCCTCACGCCCCATGAGCTCGTTCTCTCGTGCGAGGATGCGCTGCTTCGTCGATTCGAACTCCTGTTCCTTCGTTTCGACCGTGCGTTCGCGCTGCTCGAGCTCCTTCTCGCGCGCGCGCAGGCCTTTCTCCCGCCCGACGATCGAGTCCCGTTCGTCGGCGAGGGCGGAGCGCTCCTGCTCCACCGTCCGACGATCTTCCTCGATCTTCGACGACTGTTCTTGAAGCGCCGCTTCGCGCTCCTTGAACTCGGCGTCCCGGGACTTCAGGCTCTCATCGAGTTTTTGCAGGGCGTCTAGCGCATCACGGATCGATGCTTCGGGCATTTACGGGTTCCTCCAAGGGTTGGTGGGCAAGCGTCCGAGCCTCCCAGGCGTCGGCGCGGGAATTGGCATCATGGTCAGGATCCTCCCGTTTCGAAGATCGGACCGAGGACGGTCAAGCCCCCCTTCCGGAGCTCGATTGCATGCTTCTCCATCGAATGGTCGACGGACCGCATCTTCTCGACCTGGAGATAGCGAACGAGTTTCCCGTGCGAGCGGTCGAGGCCGAGAAAGACGATTCCGTCGACGAGGAATCCTTCGTTCCCGAGGAGCTGACTCTCCCCGTTGGAACTCCGCTCCATCACAACGAGCGACGTCAGGTCGTTGTCGCGCAGCATCTTGAAAAAATAAAACATCCGCTTGCGCATGTTCGTCGTGTTTTCCATGAGGGAGTACAATGCTCCGAGGGAATCCAGACCAAAGAGCTTGAACTTGTGCCCGTGGACTTTGCGGTAGTGACCGATCATCCGCTCGATGAACGCGATGTAGTCCGTCTGGTCTTCCTGGCCTACGACCGCGTCGATTTCCCGGAGATCGGTGAAGTCGCTGATCTGCATGTTCATCGACAACTCGACGCCGAGCGATTCCATGTTCCGCAAATGGGATTGGACCGTCTCTTCGAGCGTGGTGTAGAGGCCGAATTCCCCGGTGTCTTTGAGGTACCGCGACATCAACGTGTAGCAGAACGATGTCTTCATCGAACCCGGCGGACCCGTGATGAGAATCACCTTCGGTGGCGTGATTTCCGTGCGAATCACCTTGTCCAATCCTTCGATGGCATTGCGAAATCCCATGACCTCTCCGCGGATGCTCGTCACACGGGCCAAGGGTTCACTTAATCGTTTTGCGCTGATTATCCACCTTGAGCACTTATCATTCTCTGAACTGAGTCCGGAAAGTCTTAGTACGACGCTCAAGGATGAAAACCGCGTCGACAAAGTTCGAGGTGTCGGCTTACGTCACCGAAGGAAACGAAGGTCTGTCCCGTCTGTGATTCCTCCATCGGCGCGGACGCTCGTGTGTGTCCTTCGTGCCAAACCGACCTCACGTTGTTCGACCTTGGCCGCGAGAACGAGATGGACAGCAATGACGTCCCGGTCAAGGACGGTCGGAGCATCGACGAGATCCTCGCATCGATCATGGAAGGCAAGGACGATCATGCCGAGATCTTCGAGACGTTGAAGAACGTCGCGCGGGAGACGCCCGATTCGTCGGGGGTCGTCGCGGAGGCAGAAGAGCGCTCCGCATCGGTGACGGCGCGGGACCTCGGAGACCAGTTCCTCTGCCCCGTCTGCGAAACGTTGGTCGCGGCCGACGCAACGGTGTGTCCCGGATGCGGCGCCGAGTTCTCGGAGGGCGAGGCGACCGAATACGAATGCCCCGTGTGCAAGTCGTCCGTTCCGTCCGACGCGGACAACTGTCCGAACTGCGGCGTCCGCTTCGCCGACGATTCCCCCATCGCGCCTCCCACGAAGCGCATCGGCGTCGGCTCTCGACCCCGCGCGCCAGCCATTGAGGCGGAGCCCGAATCCCTGGGAAGCGAGTTCTCTCTAAGCCCTCCGAGGACGTCGCGCATCCCGCTGCAGAATCGGATCGAGCAGCTCCGCCAGGTGCGTCGGGACGCGGAGCCGAGGATCCCCGGAGGCGACCGCAAGCTCCTGTACCGCGAACTCCCGAAACTCGTGAACGAAGTCAAACCCCTCCTGGTATCCGCGAAACGGATCGGGCTCGAGATCGACGACGGGAAGCGGATCATCAACGACGCGATCCGCGCCGGGAAGGGGAGAGACATCGAACGTGCGGTCACGTTGATCGCCGATGCCCGTCGTGCCCTCGACATCACGTTCGTCGATTTCATCGGAGGAGCGATAGACACGTTCCTCCAGGAGATCCGCGCGGCGAAAGGCGACGCGGGCGTGCAGGCCGTACTCCCGAAACTCCAGGAAGCGGTGGGCCGTCTCGAGAGCGGAGACTACGACGGCAGTTGGGACGAGTACCAATGGGCGCTCGGGCAGTTCCAGAACGAGGCGAAGGACTACCACGACGCGCGCACATCCCTCGATGAGGGGGACCGCCTGGTCCGGGAGGTGCGAGCGATGGGAATGGACGCCCGAGACGCCGAGCGACTGCTTCGCCAAGGACGGGATGCGATGGACCGGCGAGACCTCGCTGGGGCGGCGCGCGTCGGGAAACAGGCTCGCGAACGGTTGACTCGTGACGTCCCAACGTTCGTCCAGGAGGAGATGCGCAAGGCCCGCGACGCCCTCCTCGATCTCAAGATGCAAGGCGGCGACCTCGAAACGCCGATCAGCATCCTCAAGGAAGCGAGCGCCTTCGCAAAGCAGGAACTTTGGAGTGACGCCTTGCGGCAGATCCGGGACTTCTACAAGGAACTCGCGAAGCACAAGTGAGACGTTCATCCGGACGGCCGGATGACTTCCATCTCGCGCTCTAGCGTCTTCAGTTCCTGATCTTTGATCGTCGCTGGACCCAGGGAGATGATGAAGGCGTAGCGGCTCTCGCTCATGTGGTCCAGGAGCCGCCGGACGAACTTCAAGACCGCGTCGAACGAATTGTTTGACGCGAGGTACTCGATTCCATCCAGGACGACGGCACCGCGCGGTTTCTTCGACATGAAGTCCTCGATCTCGTACACGATTCGTTCGAGCACCGGAGCGATCGTCTCCTCCGACGAACCCTCTCGGTCCGTCAGCCAGAGGATTTTCTCGGCAGGGAGGTCGAACGACTCCCGCACCCGTTTCGGGTTCGTGCGGGTAATGACCAGGCCGCCGCCACTACCACCGAGGAACTTCGCGAAGAGGCGAAACGCCTCCGCGGGCCGATCCTCTTCTATTAAATAGCTGCGGCCTGGTTCGAGTTCGCGGTCAAAGGCACCGCCCATCGTCGTTGCGAGTCGAGTCGGCGCGGGAGCGGGCGCCGGAGTTGCGGCGGGAGGTGCGGTGGAGTCGGAGAGGACTTCGCGGGCAAGGTCTTCCGTGATCGGCCGGCCCATCAACGAGGAGAACGCGACGACCCGGTTGA
>DATEGJ010000245.1:0-2650 GCA_035280105.1 Thermoplasmata archaeon | reverse complement strand
ACGACCACGAGCTTCCTGCTCGACGCGACCACGGCCTACGATGTCGAGGACACGGTCGCAATGCTCGAGCTGCGGTGGGACTTCAACGGCGACGGCACGTGGGACACGCCATGGACGCACGTGCGTCGAGTCGCGCACGTGTTCGCAGCCGACGGCGAATACGAGATCCGTCTCGAAGTCCGTGACTCCTCCGGGCAGACCGCCACGACGACGCGGCATCTGTCTGTCCGCGCCGCCCCAATCCTGCCGCTGATATCGATCGACCCATTCGTCCTCTCGCTCCTCGTCCTAGCCGGATCGACCCTCGCCCTCGGCACCGTGTTCCGTCGCCGCATTCGCCGGAAGGTCCGGCGCTTCACCGCCACGCACGCCGCGTGGCTTCGTCCCCGGGGTCGCTCGTGATCTCGGCGTAGACCTGTCAGTTCCTGCATCATGCAGTTTCGGTTCGGGCTCGGCGGGAGGCGCCCGGCCTTAGCGCTTCTCGTGGCGGAGCGGCTCAACGCTCCCGACGAATGCGCACGGACGAACCCTTAAATATGCACCTCCTCTTCGAGCGGCCCGCATGGCCGAGAAGAAGTCCCGCGCCGCCGCCCGCAAGATCAAGGACAAGTGGAAGGCGAAGGTGTGGTACAACCTCCTCGCGCCGGAAATGTTCAACAAGCAGGCCCTCGGCGAGACGCCGACCGATGACCCGGGGAAACTCGTCGGCCGCATCACCGAGGTGACCGTGCAAGACTTGACCGGCGACTTCAGCAAAATGCACATCAAGCTCGCGTTCCGCGTGAGTCACATCCAAGGCCAAGACGCGCTCACCGAGTTCGTCGGCCACGACATGACGTCGGACTACATCCGCCGGCTCACCCGCCGCAAGCGCACGAGGACCGACCTGACGGTCGACGTCGTGACGAAGGACGGATGGAACGTCCGCGTGAAGCCGATGGCGATCACGGACCGCCGGATCCAGTCGTCGAAGCAACGTGTGATCCGCGCGATCATGGCGAAGCTCGTCGCCGACGTCGCGGCGAAGCAGTCGATCGGGGAGTTCGTGAAGGGCATCATCAGCGGAGACCTCGCGAAGACGATCGCGCTGGGCTGCAAGCCCATCCACCCGGTTTCGCGGGTCGAGGTGCGGAAGTCTGAGGTCTGGGCGATGGGAGCGATCCCGCCGCCGGCCGAGATCCCTGCCGCAACTCCGGCACCGCAAGCGCCGCCACCCGCTCCCGAGCCGGAGGAGCCGGCCCCCGAGGAACTCCAACCTGAGGAGCTCCCGCCGGACGAGTTGTGACCCAACTCTATTAGGTCCCCGAGAGAGAACGTCAGATAAAATTGAAATGGGCGAACCGGCCGAATGGCCGGCTCGCGGTTAAGGGTTCGACCCCTACGGGTGCGGTTCAATGTGCTTCTCGATGAGGAGGTACACGTTGTCCATCGTGCCGTCCTGGTTGAGGTCCTCCGCGTGGTACTCGACGGTGACCCACTCGTGGGTGTCCGGAACCCCATCCTGGTTCGGGTCCGTCATCCGCTCGGCGCGGAACGAGACGTCGACCTTCTCGAAGACCCCGTTGGAGTCCGCATCGGTCCATTTCGCGTCGAGGCGGAGATACGCGGTCTCCTCCGGCACGCCGTTCTGGTCTTGGTCGAGGACCTCGGATCCGCGGGCCGTCAGCGTGACGAGCTCCGGGTGGCCGTCGTCGTTCGCGTCCGTCGCCTGCATGTACAGGACAAACGCGGCGGTGTACTCCGGGACCCCGTCGTGGTTCGCGTCGCGCACCGCGCTCGCTCGGACCGTGAGGTTCGCGCTCTCGAACGCTCCGTTCGAGTTCGCGTCGATCGCGAGGAAGTCGATCGTCACCCCGCGGGTCTCATCGACGAGCCCGTCGCTGTTGAAGTCCAGCTGCTCCGTCGCAACGAGGTGCAACTCGACGCGGTCCGGGTTCTTGTTTTGGTCGAGCGTGTTCAGGACCACGGCATCCAGCGTGGCGTAGGAGTGGTCCTCCGGGAAGCCGTCGCTGTTGCGGTCGATCGCAGCTTCCGCTCGCAAGGTCAACGTCGCCTTCTCGACGAATCCGTTCGAGTTGGCGTCCATGGCCTCAAACGCGCCATCGATGCTCGCCCGATACTCCGGGTTCCCGTCCTGGTTGAAGTCCCGGACGAAGGCACCCGTCACGTTGAAGGTCACGAGCTCAGGATGACCGTCGTTGTTCGCATCCGTCGCGAGGGCGTTGACCTCGAGGGCCTTGCGGACCTCGGGGATTCCGTCCGAGTTCGGATCGGCGCGGCCGTATAGGTAGATCCGACCCGCCACTCGTTCAGGGTATCCCGTCGAGTTCGCGTCGCTGGCTTCAAAGGACACGGACAGTCCGCGGGTGAGTTCATCCCGTCCATCGAGGTTGCGATCGAGCGCCTCGTACCCGGTCAGGGTGAAGGCCGCGCTCTCGTTGTGCCCGTCGTGGTTCGCGTCGCGGGTGCTCGCGGCGAGGTCCAGGGCGGCGCGGTACTCCGCGCTCCCGTTGTCGGCGATGTCGTACGTCTGGTAGACGTGCACCTCGAGGTCCACGGCGTTCGGCACGCCCGAGCTCGTGTCATCGACCATGCAGATCTCCGCCCGGATCGTCCGAATGAACTCAGCATTGCCGGACTCGTTGCGGTC
>DATEGJ010000244.1:0-2801 GCA_035280105.1 Thermoplasmata archaeon | reverse complement strand
ACGTCCCGATTCGGAACAGCACCTGTGGGACGATACAAGACGCGTGGCGCATGTGCCTCGGCAACCTGAAGTCGATCGCCGAGGGTCGTGGCGACAGCGTACGACCCGACCACTCTCCCGTGACGGGACCGGAGTTGAAGATCTCCATTCTCATCGAGGCCCAACCGACGCGAGTGTTCGAGGCGATGACGCGTCCGGGCGATTTCGACGCGTGGTCTACCGGAGGGATGCCGGAAGGAAAGACCCGCGTCGAGGCCCGACCAGGCGGGGCGTTCTCTTTCGGATGGGGAACGGGGCCGGGCCGGATTCTCGAGGTCGAGCCATTACGTCGACTCGTCGTGACGTGGCCGCGGCCCACGGGGGATCTCCGCGTCTCCCTTGATCTCGAGGAAAAGGCGAGTGGAACCGCCATCTACCTCGGCGTCGACGGCTATCGGACCGGTCAGACGACGGAAATTCTTGAACACCGGGGCCGTTGGTCCGACCTTCTTGTCTGTTTGAAGAACCATGTGGAAAGCGGCTCGGCCGGATTCGCGAACGCGTACGCAGCGCAGTTCGCCGAGACCTAGTTTGCAGCCGCGGCGAGTCCTGGCCAGTCTTCGAGCACTGCCAGCGCGGCGTTGTGACCAGCGGCACCCATCACACCACCACCGGGGTGCGCCCCCGCGCCGCAAAGGTACAGCGCGCGAATCGGCGTCCGGTACTGAGACCAACCAGGAACCGGCCGGAATGAGAACATCTGATGCGGGAGAATCGCACCGTGGAACACATCGCCCCGCGTCAGGCCGTACTCGCGTTCCATGTCGAGCGGCGAGCGCCACTGCCGTGCGACGATGGCTCGTCGAATGTTAGGCGCGTATTCCTCGAGTACATCGATGATTCGTTCCGCGAATGGCTCGGCCTCGGTGTCCCAGGACCCGCTCGCGAGTCGGAACGGAGCAAACTTTGTCGATATGGTGAGCGTGTGCATTCCCCGCGGCGCGACGCTGGTGTCATTCGCAGACTGAATGACGAACTCGAGGAAAGGGTCGCGTGACGGATGACCGCGCCTCGCGTCATCGTAGGCGCGCTCCAGATAGTCCATCGAAGGAGCGATGTCGATAATCGCCCGATGGTGCGATTGGACGATGGTGCCCGGAATTGCTGTGAAATCCGGCAGCTCACGGAGGGCGAGGTTGAGCTTGAACGACGAAGACTCGAACCGGATCCTCGATACCGCGCGGGCGAACTCCGGCGGCAGCCGATCTTCTCCGACTAGGCCGAGGAATGTACGCCTCGGGTCCGCGTTGCTCAGCACGACGCGCGCTCGAAGAGTCGTGCCATCCAAAAGCGCAACGCCGGTCGCTCGATGATCGCGGACCTCGATGCGGGCCACCTCGGCCCCCGTTCGAATTTTCGCTCCGAAATGTACCGCTGCGCGAGCGATCGCATCCGAGATCGCTCCCATCCCGCCCTTAGCCCAACCCCACGCTCCCTTCAATCCGCCGATTTCCCCGAGCGCGTGGTGGCCCAAGACGAACGCGGTCCCCGGAGTGCGAGGTCCGGCCATTGTCCCCGCGACCGCGCTGGTGGCCAGGGATGCCTTCACTTCCTCGGATTCGAAGTACTCCTCGAGCAGGTCGGCGATCGACATGAACATCACCCGACGAAGGAATTCTTCCGCCGCGGGGGAACGCATGAGGGCGGCGAGATCCGCGACGGACACGGGCGGAGCGAGAAGTGTCGGTTCCACAAGTTCCGCGAATTCCTCCCAGAACGCTTCGTATCTCGGCCACGCGGCCGCGTCGGCCTTCGAGAATTGCGCGACCTGCTGGCGATTCCATTCCGGATCTGGACGGTACAAGAGGTAGTGTCGATCGGGAAACGGAAGGAACATCGACGGATCGTGGGCGTGTTCCTCGAGCCCGAACGAAGCCAGCTGCAGGTCCTCTTTGATTTCCGGTCGGAAGAGTCCGCAGGTGTACGCCAAGGTCGAAACCCGGAATCCAGGATGGATCTCCTCGGTGACGCAGGCGCCACCGACGATCGAACGACGCTCGAGCACCGTGACCTGGAGGCCCGCCTTCGCAAGGTACGCGGCCGCTACGAGGCCGTTGTGCCCGCCTCCGACCACGATTGCGTCCACGTCGGAGAGAGGACGGCTCACGACTTCTTCCGCTCCGGGTCGAAGAACGGACGCTTCGCGACCGTCGCAGGGGTCCGGTGGCGCTCCCATTCCACCGCGATCTCGATTTCGAGTCGAGTCCCGATGCGCGCATATGGTGCGGCGACCGTCGCGAGCGCGATGTACTTTTTCAAGAGCGGCGACCAGCACCCGCTCGTCGCCCATCCCACCTGCTTGTATCCGGCATACAGCGGGACCTTCTCCCGCCACGGCTCGGACGGTGGTTGCGGAGGAAGACCCAGGTTCCGATAGTGTTGCTCAATCGCCTGCCAATCGATCTCCAGACCGACGGTCCGCCGCGCCGGCCCTCGACTGCTTTCCGCGACGAGCGCCTTCCGTCCGATGAACCGTCCTTTATGGAGTGCCACGGTCCAATCGAGGCTCAGCTCGAACGGCGAGTACCGCTGCGCGTCAATGATCGCCCGACGCGCGGGTTGGTATTCCACTTCCGCGAGGATCAGTCCCGCCTCGATCCGAGCAACGTCGAGGGCTAGCATGCCCGCGGGTGTGATGTCATGGCCTTTCCCTTTCTCCATGACGGCATCCCACAGCGCTTCCGCGCGATCCCGCTCGACCCAGAGTTCGTACCCGAGGTCCCCAGTGTATCCGGTCCGCGAGATCGTGACGGGGATCCCCG
>DATEGJ010000243.1:0-5333 GCA_035280105.1 Thermoplasmata archaeon | reverse complement strand
AGCTCCGGGACCACGATGGGCTCGGCGACGAGCGCGATGGAATCCTCCCCGGGATTCGATGGCGATGGCGGTATAAAGGCGGGTCCGGAGGGGAGATGGCCGAAAGTATGGACTGAGCACTCCGCGCTGCGGAGGTACGCTCAAAAGCGCTCGGGGCGATGGGTTTTCGAGGGATGTCGTGGATTTCGGAAATCCAATTCTCCTCTTCCTCTTTATTGAGGTCATCGTCGTCCTCGCCCTCCTGGGATTTTTCCTCCGGAAACCACGACTTGCGGTGGTACCTCGATTGGATGCGCGACCGCGGCCTCGTCACCCTTGAGGATTCATCGGATGGACACGTACGGGTGAGCATGACCGGCAAAGGGCAGGAGGCCTATCGAAAGATCGTCCAATGAATCTACGAGGTCGTCCAAGGACGGCCGCCCGCGACGTGAGTTCGGACGCGGTCACGGCGGGGGCGGTGGAGGCGGCGCGGCCGCGACCCGCGTTCGCGCGGCGTGCTTCCGTTTGATTGCCTTCGTCTGCAGAAACGCCCCAAGGACGAACAGGCCCAAGCCCGCGAGTGCGGCCCCGGCGGCGGAGACGTGGAACAGGAGGAGTCCGAATGCGAGGAGTAGCCCTCCGATCGCGGCCGTGATGATGCCGATGATGTCGTCGATATAGTAATACGAGATCCCGAACACGGCGACGAGGACGAGGATGGCGGCGACGAGCTTCGCATCCATCTGGCCCGCGTTGAAGCTGGCGCTCCCGCCGAGCAAGCCGTAGACGACCGCGCCCGCGAGGAGTCCGACGAGGAACGCGAGGGCGATCTTGACGAGTTTCGTGAACAGAATGCTCCCGATGATGGCTCCGACGGCGGCGAGGATAAGGCCCGTGAGCGCCCCTCCGACCGCGGCCCCGAACAGGAACCCGACCGCACTGCCGAGCAACGCCCCGATCAGGGACATGATGCTCGACCAGATGCCGTGGCCCCAGAATCCGAGCGCGAGGCCCGTGACGACGAGGATGATGCCGATGATGATCTCCGCTTCCGCGGAAATGTACGGCGAGATAGGCGTGGCCACGGTCGAACCATTTGGCTCGCCCTATAAATAAACAACGCGGGCGTTCTCCGTTTTCGCACGACGCGTCTATCCGGACCCGAATACTTCGTCCGCGCGTTTCGCGATCTTACGGAGCTTCCCTTCGTCCGCGAGAGCCGACCCGACGATGTGCTGCTGCACGTTCAGGCTGTCGTACTTGAGGACGTCGATCACGGTCGGGATGCGGATCGCGTCCCCCATGACCGCGACGGTCCGGAGGGGGAGCTTCGCGACGATGTTGACCCACATCTGCTTGTCCGGAACGCCGGCCAGGGCCGACTCGACGTCGGACGGTTCCTTGAGCGACATGACGAAGCGATTCGCGAGCTGGCTGCGGACTTCGTCCGTGATCCGCGCGGGTCGTTGGTCGATTAGCGCCAAGATGAGGTTGAACTTGCGGGTCTCGCGCGCGAGCCGGCTGAACGTCGGAGCGTATTCCACCACCGCCGGATCGAGGAACTTGTGCGCCTCTTCCAGGAACAGGATGAGCCTCGGGAACTCCTCGTTCTTCTCGACGTAGATATCGAAGAGGCGGCGGGACACGATGTTCGCGACGAACAGGTAGACGCTCTGGTCCGTCCCGAGGTCACCGAAGTCGAGGACGACGCTCTTGCCGTCGCGGATTGCCCCGAGGATCTGCTGGAATGCGTCCCGCTGGCCCTCGCGCATCTCGCGGAGGAACGGGAGGCGCTCGAGGCGGTCGATCCGCCTCTTCAGGCCTTGCAGTGACATCTCATGCGCGCGTTCCTCGCCCAGCTGCTCCATCGTTGCCTCGCGTACCGCGGTGATGATGTCCCGACCGCTCCGCGTCTTGTTGATCTGATACAAGGCGTCAATCATGCCCGGCGTGAGGTCCTGGATCGCGATGACGAGATCGTTCGGCGTGATCTCCGCCGTGTCGAGCGCGAACGGTCGCGCCTCCCTGTTCTTTGGATCGAGGGAGAAGATCTCGACCTTCCCGGGGAAGAAGTACTTCAGCCCCTCCGTGCCGTCCGTCTTGCTGAAGACGCCGTACTCGCCGTGCATGTCGAAGATGAGGACCGAGCCGACGTTCTTCGCCAGGATGGCGGTGCACACGAGTTTGTTGAGGATTGACTTCCCGGTCCCCGTCCGGCCGAAGATCGCGAACGGCTTCTCGACGAGTTTTCCTAAATCCAAGTGGACGTAGAACGGCTCGACGCCGGTAATCGTCCCGAGCGGCGCCGATGTCGGCGTCTCCTCGTAGATCGTCTCGACGTCCTCGCGGGTCGCGTGTCGGCACGCGGCGAAGTACGGCGGAATCGTCTGCGGTTCGCTGAGGTCCTTCGTCTCCCGGTCAATCAATTGGATCATCCGGAGCTTCGACTTGCTGTAGAAGATCGGGCCGCCGTAGCCGTCGTGGGTCTCCGGCCGCGGCACGACGACGTCGCTGATCGAGGACCCGGCGAGCTGGTCCGCGATGTCGCTCGCCTCGTTGACCACGTCCTCGACGAGGCAGTAGAAGTCAAACTTGGCTCCTTCCACGATGACAGGGTACGCGATCCGCAGTTCTTCCGGGTTGTGCAGCTGCAACTTCGCGACGAGGCCATCGATGACCGATGCCGCGACGATCTCTCCGATCTTCATCGGAGGCCCCTCGCGACCTTGTCGAGGTACTCGTGGAACGCACTGCGTCGGCGCCCCTCGACTTCCGTGAGTCCATCAAGGATCGTCCGCACGTCGAGCCCCATCCGGAGGGCGGCCTTCAGGACCGCCTCCTGGTAGACGGGCCTCAGGTGGCGCACGGTGACGGCCATCCGATGCGCCTCGATGAGCGGAAGCGGGTAGCCGACCGAGAGGAGGCTCTTCGAGTACGGCGCAAGCTGACCGAACACGAAATCCGGGTCGTCGCGGAACGTCCCCACGTCCACGCGGAACCACTTCCGCGCTTGGGGATGCAGGCGCGCGTAATAGATGTCGCCGTGGAGGAGGCCTTCCTTCGCGGCCTCGGAGGCTTTCGGCGCGCGGGCGTACGCGAGCGCGTCATGCGGCAGGCGAGGTTGACACCGGGCCATCAGGTCCTCGTCCGTCAAGACATGTCCAAAGGAGTGGAGCTGGCTGTCCTTCGAGATCCCGACGAGGACGTGTCCGCGTTTCTCGCACAATGCAACGAGTCGTTCCATGAAAGCGAACTGCTTAGGAAATTCGGACAAGGTCCCGTCCATCGCGACGACGGCGCCCTCGACCTCGTCCGCGAAGTTGATTGCGAGTTGTCCCTCGATGAGCCGGCGGTATTCGTTCACCATGTCCCGCGGCTGTTCTTGGGCGTCCCTCGTGAAGTCGAAGAGGGAGCGGTGGAGATCGTCCTGCTCCGCGACGAAGTCCTCGAAAGTCGAGACGCCCACCATGCGTTGCACGAGCCGCCAATCGTTCCTCTTGAACGCCCGCCCGTCGAACCGATACCGCAACAAGCCGACGGAGATGAGCGCGAGCCACCAACTCGATAGGTTCAGGAGGAACGAGTACGAGCCGTCGACCGCGATCATGTCTCGTGACGCATCCGCCCCACGGAAGATGCGGAACTCCGGGACGTCCTCCGGTGGAAGCGGCACGTCGCGGTGGTTCTGCACGAGGAGCTCGAGCTCCCGCTTCATGTCGTCGACGTAACTCATGCGAGGACTTCCACTCGCGACTCCTGGCTCGGGGTCATCGTCACGCGGATTCGGCCCGGGAACTTGTCGGCCACTTCCGCGAGGTGGGTGATGAGGATGACCTTGTCGAAGAACTCGCCCATCCGGAAGAGCTTCAGGACGAACAGCTCTCGCGACACCTCCGTGTCGAGCGACCCGAGGTCTCCTTCGTCGATGAAGAGCGTCTTCATGCGCCCAAAGGTGCGACCGGCCTGCGGCATCGAGGCAAGCTCTTTCGCGATGGCGAATCGGAGCGCCGCGTTGATTTGCGTCTTTTCGCCCCCACTGAACTCTCCGACGTCGTGCCATCGTGTGTCGACGCCTTGGACGAGGATCCGGATGCCGTGGCCGCGACCTTCCTCGTACGTCTCGAGCTTGATCCGGTTGAATCGTCCATCCGTGAGTTCCGCGAGGTTCTTCGATGCCTCAACCTCGAGTTCGGGCAGGAGCTGGTCAATCGCGTACATGACTACGCCTCGCTTGTGGAACACCCGCGTCACCAAGACTTCGAGAATCTCGAGTCGCGAGCGAATCTCTTCGCGCTCCCGCTCGGCCTGCACGAGCTTTGCGGCGTCGGCCTCGAGATGCGCGATCTGGGCCTGCAATTCCGTCGCCTGTCCCTCGGCGGTGTGCAGCCCCTTGCGTTCCGTATCGAGTGTATGTCGGCGGGTTTCGAGGTCGCTCCGGGCTTTCCGGAACGTCTCTTCTTCCGTGGTCAGACGACCGACGTCCGCCTCAAGGGTGAGTCGTTCCTTCTCGAGCGCCTGGAGTTGCCCCTCGAGCTCCACGATGCGGGCCGTGATCTGCCTCGCCTCGCCTAGCAATGCCGCAAGATCGTCGGCCTTCTTCCGTAATCCGAGTTTGTGTTGGACGAGTTTCGCCGTCTCCTCGAGCCGTGTTCGATCCGCTTCGCCGAAGGGCGCGGCCTCGAGCGCGCGAAGCGCTTCGATTTTCCGGTCGTCGAGGGGGCCAATCGTCTTGTGGCTCTCGTCCGCTTCTTGTCGCAGGTCGTTCTTGAGTTCGTCAACCTGTCGAACGTATTCGGTGAGGAGGAACGAGTCCGCATTGATCGACTTGACACGCGCCCGGGCATGATCGAGTGCCTTCTCGGCCCGTGCCCGTTCCTCCTCGAGTTCCCGCACCAACTCGGGGCGGCGGGAAAGCCACTCCAGCTCTCGACCGATTCGCGCAACACGTTCCTCGAGGCGGCCTTCCGTTCGCAGGGAGTCGAAGGCGGCGTCGCGGTCCACGTCGGTCGTGAGGCCCGCGATCTTCCGATGAAGCCCGTCGATCTTGTCCTTGACCTGGTCTCTGCGTCGCTCATGATCCTTCTTGGCCTGCTCAAACATCTGCTTCGCTGAATCGGCGCTCGATTTGAGCAGATCGTGCGTGCCCATTCGCTCGCGAAGCTTCTCCAAAATTTCACGGAGCGTCTCGAGGTCCGCGACCTCCGCTTCGAGGCGTTTGAGTTCCGTCTCCAAGGTGGCCGCCTGGCTCGTCATGCGGTGCATCTCCTCGAGGCGCTTCTGGAGCGCGAGCAGCTGAGCGTTTCGATCCGCGAGCGCCGCGGTCCCCTTCACCCACTCCGTGTGCTTCATCT
>DATEGJ010000242.1:0-2243 GCA_035280105.1 Thermoplasmata archaeon | reverse complement strand
CATCTACCACGGGGAGATGACGCTCGACCAGTCGTTCGTCCTGAGACCGGTTCCCGGGTGGTCCCAATATCGCACGCCGGTGGAAGGCTTGTACCTCTGCGGATCCGGCGCTTCTCCGGGCGGCGGGATCACTGGAGCTCCGGGATACAACGCGGCCCACGAGATCTTACGGGACTGGCCGCGGTTCGCGTCGGCGGCGTAGACTCGCCCTACGTCAACCTCCGTTCCGCGACGTCATGATGCCACAGCCAACCCCCTACGACGAGGCCGAATCCGAGCACGAGTGCCCCAATCCCGTTGCGCCATCCGTTGTCGATCGTCGCGCGAATCTCCGGGGGAATCGTGACCGCGTCGGCGTAGAACTTCTGGGCGGTGATTGCGCCCGCGACCAGGACGACCCCGATGAAAATGACGATGCACCCGCCCGCCGTCAGGAACCCGGCGAGGGCACGTTGGATCTCTTTCGATCGCTCCGACTCCATCGGCTGTCGACGAGGACGTCACGGTTCTTGAGGCTTCCGAAATCCCGCGACCACCGGCGCGGAACGACCGCAATCCTTGAAAGCCGCGGGCGATTCTGCGCCTCCGACCTCATGGCCGAATTGCTCGAGCCCGGGACGGTCGCGCCCGACTTCAACGCGCCAAACCAGGACGGCACGACGGTCCGGCTCCAGGACTTCATTGGCAAACCGGTCGTGTTGTACTTCTATCCCGAAGACGACACCCTCGGGTGCACGCGCGAAGCGTGCGCGTTCCGGGACGACATCGAGGCGTTCCGTGCGATGGGTGCCTTGGTTTTCGGCGTCAGCGTCCAAGACGAGACCTCGCATCGGGCGTTCCGCGAGAAGTACGCCCTCGGCTTCGACCTCCTGGCGGACTCGGACAAACGAATCGCGCGGGCGTACAACGTCCTCGGCCGGTTTGGCGTCGCGAAGCGCGTCACGTATGTCCTCGGCCCGAAAGGCACGGTCCTGGCCGCGTACACACGAATCGATCCGAAGTCCCACAGCAAAGAAGCCCTACGAGTGATTATCGCGGCGGTGGGACACCCATGAGCAGATCAACCGGGAAGCTTCCGAACGTTCATATCCCGAAAAACATCCGTCTCCACTTCGACCGGTTCCTCGACCACTTCCACGGATTCGAAAACGTACCCGCCGTTCAAGCGATCTTTGGATCGAAGACCAGGAGTGCGTTGCGCGCCCTGAAGGTCGAGTTCTATTCGTCCAAGTGGGGCTACATGGGTGTCAGCGACGAGGACGGCCATCTCATTGTCTCGACCCATTACCTGCGAACCGGGAAGCGGCGGGACGTCTACCTCGACGTCGTGCATGAACTCGTCCACGTGCGACAGTTCCGGGAGGGCAAGGAGCTGTTCGCGGAAGGGTTCGAATACCCCGATTTGCCGACGGAAATCGAAGCATACCGAGTCTGCATCGCCGAAGGACGCCGCCTCGGGATGACCGATAAGGAACTGTACGAATACCTGCGCGTTGAATGGATGGACGAAAAGGACATCCGCAGGCTCGCGCGGAACGCGGGGGTCCGGGGTCCTCCCAAGTCTTCCTCGCGTCGCAAGCGGAAGGCGAGTTGACCATCACTCGAACGAGCTGAGTTGCGGCTGTCGGGACCGGGGCCGCTCCAGCTTCGTCACGCGAACGCCAATAAGGCGAACGCGATGGCCCTCCTTCCCGAACTCCTCTGCAAGGTCGACGCAGACATCCGCGAGGACCTTCTCGTCGAGCACGTGCGACGAGAGCGTTCGCTCCCGGAGGTGGGTCTGAAAGCCTTCGAATCGAATCTTGATTCCAATCGTGCGGAACGTAGCCCCTTGGGCCCGCGCTCGGAGGAATACATTGTGGGCGACATCGCGAATCGTCGACTCGACCCGCGTCCAATCGGATACGTCCTTGTCGAAGGTGCGTTCCACGCTGATTGATTTCGGGTCTGGTCGCTCCTCGACCGGCATTTCCTCGACGCCACGTGCGATCGCCCAGAGCCAGACGGAGTTCTTGCCCATGAGTTTCTTCAACTCGGCACCGGGGAAGCGTGCGAGGTCCCCGATTGTGCGAACGCCCACCCGTTCCAGCATCTGGGCGGTCTTCGTCCCGACGCCGCTGATCCGAGTGACGGGGAGGGGTTCGAGGAACGCCACGGCCTCCTCGGGCCGGACCACTTTGAGTCCGTCGGGTTTCGCCAGGTCCGAGGCCATCTTCGCAATCGACTTGTTCGGCGCGACGCCA
>DATEGJ010000241.1:0-2233 GCA_035280105.1 Thermoplasmata archaeon | reverse complement strand
TTCCCCCCGTCGCATCGATGATGCGAACCCTCCGCCAGAGCGAGCGACGGAATGAGGTCCTTTCCGAGCTCGCGAAATACCAAGAGCATCTACGAGAGCGAGCGGACACCCGCACGACCGATCCGACGTCGGGCCCAAGTTGAGGGGCTACGGGTGCCGCGCGTTCCCTGAGTTGCCTTGGGTCGCGAAATCGATCAGGCGAATGCGGTGCGGATCGCGGACGTCGAATGCCCGGCCACGCCACTGAAGGACCGTAGGTCGTCGGGTGTGAACAAGTCCCCATGCCATCAACCACGGGACCGCAAGGACCGCCACCGCACCCCGCCATCCCGCTGGAATCCAACTCACCGCCACCTCGGGCGCGGCCGAGAAAAACGCCTGCCGCCGAAGCGACGCCTTGGCGATCCCAGTAGGGAAAGGCGCGAAAAACAGGACCGCGGGAACGAGGTACGAACTCCCTCCGAAGACCGCTAGCACAAGGCATCCGACGCCGAAGATGATCGAGCCGTCGAAGACCGCGAACGCGGCCGCGGCGTAGCGCCGCACGATCGGCAGATAGAGCGTCGCCATCGTCATCTGCCGCGTGCACCATTCGACGCACACGGAGTGGCTCGCGCCCTCGAAGGTCGGGACGAGGGCCGCGGGAGCGTACTCGATCGTGCGGCCCGTCTCTCGAATTGCCTGCGTCAGCACGAGGTCGTCGCTCAATACGCCCCGCCATCGTTCCTCGAGGCGAAGCGCCGCCAGTTGATCTCGTCGGACCGCGCAGGAGCCGCCCCATGCAAAGGCCCGACGCGGATCGAACAGGACGTTCGCACTGACCGCATTCCACTCGGCGCGGACGAGCGACCAGAACGACGGCCGCGGCGGGACGTACCATCGGAACCCGGTCGCAATCCCGACCCGCGCGTCCGCGAGCGGTTGGACGAGTTGACGGAGCCAATCCTTCGCCGGCCGGATATCTGAGTCGGCAAACACAATCAGCTCGTCGTCGGGCGCGAGGTGAGAGAGTGCCGAGCGGAGAGCGTTCACCTTCCCCGGCAACTCGGAATCCTCCGATTTCAGGACGGTCACCGAGACCCGCGGGAATTCTCGCGCGATCGCACGGACGCGCTCGGCGGCGGGATCGTCCTCATCGTCCACGACCACGAGGACGCGGTACATGGGGTACGACTGAGAGAAAATTGCCCGTACGTTCTCGTTGAGGCCCTCGTCGAGTCCACGGATCGGGAGGATGACTGCGGCCGGCGGCGTGAAGGCTCCAAACGCCGCGCGCATCGCTCGTCGCACGTGACCGCGCAAGCGAACTCCCTGCGCGAGGCTCGCAACGTTGACGAAGAGGGCGAGGACCGCGAGGGCCGTGAGGAACGCCCAGAGAAAGTCGACGGCCATCCCGGCGCCAACCTCTGGGACGGGAATAAACCTTAGTCCTCAAGCCCCGACGAGGACGTCGTCTCCTTCGACGCGAACCTCGTACGTTGCCAAGCGAGCCGCCGGGTTGATCGTGTTGGCGCCGGTCCGCACGTCGTATTCCCATCCGTGCATCGGGCATGTCACAATGGGACCGTCCAGCTCGCCCTCTCCCACAGGTCCGCCGCGGTGGAGACACACGTTCGATATCGCGAAGAACCGTCCTTCCAGGTTGAACAGCGCGACGGGATGGCCCTGGACCACGACGACTCGAGCGTGGCCCGGAGCGACCTCTGATATCTTGGCGACGCGCACGAACGTGGCCATTCCCTGTCGGGAGTCGGCGGGCCATCAAGAACCTTGCGAACATTTATTCCACGCGGCCCGCATGGGTCATCGGTGCCTCCATGACGCGCGAGGAGCAGGCGAAGTTCCTGGTACAGTGCAAGGAGTTCGTCCTCGGGATGAGTCGGCTCGAGCAGCGGATCGGCAAGATCGACGAAGGCATGACGAAGGACGAGCAGCGCTCAGCGTTCAAGGACGTTTTCGACTGGCTCAACACGACGACGGAGATCCCGCCGAATTCCTACGCCAGGGAATGGGCACGGGAACTGCTCGCGACGGTTGGCGCGATGGCGCAATACGACAAGTACGAAGGGTCCGCGGACAGTTACATCCAGTGAGTGCCTCGGCCTCGGTCCGAGGCGAAGACTTATCGGCGCACTCGGCATCGCCAGCCCCGAGGGCGTGGGATGGCCGATTTCCGTAACGAGCGGACGTGGCAGAACGCGGTCGAGACCGGGAAGACCGAGGAGTTTCACGC
>DATEGJ010000240.1:0-8225 GCA_035280105.1 Thermoplasmata archaeon | reverse complement strand
AGGTAGCCCATCGCGTCCTCGATTTCCTTGATCACGAAGGAGCGGATCTCGATCCCCATGTTCCGGAGATCGTTCCCCGCCATCCCGAGGATCTTCGAGGCAATCGCGTCCCGGTCGGAGTTCACCTCTTCGACGGTCAAGGTCGCACAAACGCCTCGGACGTGGCCCTCGAGGGTCTTCAGCGCGATCTCATCAACCTGTTGTTCCGACTTCCCGAGGAGGTTTTCCGCGGCGGTGTTGAGCGTCGCTTCGTCGGAGGAGATCTTCACCTGCGCAACGGCTTTGATGTTGATTTTCGCGCCCGACCGCTTTACATCCGTGACGATGTCCGGGACGACGAGGTCGAGCGTGCGCACGTCGAGCTTCAGCCATTCCACCGATTCGACGATCGGGACGATGACCTTCGCACCGCCCGAGATGACGCGGTAGCCGCGCCCTCCCGTTTTCTTCTGCCGTTTACCGTAGACGACCATCGCCATGTTCGGCGGCACTTTCTTGTACCGACTCGCCGCCACGAGGATCGCCGCAAACGCCGCACCCACAATTACCAAGATCACGAGTCCCGTGAAATCTTCCCCTGCCACAACAACCACCTCAGACTTTGTGCACCTTGACCGAATTCCCGACGACCGAATCGACGACGACGTGCTCGTCCGTGCCGATCACCTCGTCCGCGATAGCCTGGAGGAGCGTTCGGCCCCGCGCTTCCGTGATGACGACGACCTGACCCGGAGTCCCGGGTCGGATCGGGACGAGGACCTGTCCCTTCTCTCCTTTGAGCGTCTCCAAGACGACCTTCGTCTCCGCTTGGGTCTTCACGAAGACGTTCAGCATGAGGACGTACATGCCGCCGGAGACGAGTCCTGCGAACACCGTTGCCAGTATCGGCACGACGATCGGCTCGAAGTGGAGAGACTCCAGGAGCGTGCCGAACCCACCGAAGGAGGTCCCGAAGACCGCGACGACGGGAAGGCTGAGCGGGCTCAGCCCCGTGTCGACGTCCGTCCCAACATCGTGATCGAAGTCGATCCCGCCGATATCCCCGAGGACGAGGACGAGGATCAGGAGCATGAAGAACGCAATCATGACCCAGGTGTACAAGCCGAGGCCGAACAGCGCCGCCATTCGCTCACCTCTTCCACGGTCGGTTCACGGGCGGCGACTTCGAGCCCGGAAGTTTTACGACCTCGGAGGAGCCGGTCGCCCGTGCCCCGCAATTCCAACAGAAAACGTCGGCTTTCTTCAGCTTGACACCGCAAAAGGCACAGAAGACCGCCCCAAGCGGGCCGCTCTTGCCCGCCTTTGGCACCGGCTGACCTCCGGTTGGCGGGGACGATGGGGACGTCGGCGCCGCGGCTCGGGGTGTCCCCTCGAACACCGTTCCGCATTCCGTGCAGCGGGTCGCGTCCGCCGTGGTCAAGGACCCGCACACCGGACACACGTATCCGCGGAAGACCACGCCGCGACGGCCGAAGCCGAGGTCTCGGTTCGGCTGGAACTCAAGGGCCCGGCGCGAGTCGAAGTCGAGAGGCCGGCGGATGTCGAACTCGAGCGGCCGACTCGAGTCGAACTCAAGTTTCCGGTTTGAATCGAAGTTCAGGAGATTCGCCATGGTCCCCTCCACGCTCCCCTCGAAGATATTCAGGGTCCGCGGCATAAACGTTATGCAGGAATCCCTTCGGCTTCAGATGAGGACGCGCCGTTCTTCCTTTACGACGTTCAAGACGACCTGGGTATACGTGTTCTCGACGTACTCCATCGAACCGAGTCGTTTGATGAATGCATCGAGCTCCCTCGTGGTTTTCAATCGAACGACGACGATCGAATCCCATTCGCCGGTCACGTCGTAGACGTGGGTGACGCGATCGTCCTTCGCGATTCGCCGCTGGACTTCGAGGAGCTTCCCTTTGTGGATCTTCACTCCGACGACCGCCAGGACGTCGAAGCCGAGGTGGGGCTCGTCGAGCACCGGAACGTAGCCTCGGATGACGCCGTCCTCTTCGAGTTTTCGGATGCGGTTGGAGATGGTGCTGATGCTCGCTCCCGCTTCCTTCGCAATGTCGCGGAACGACTTGCGGGCGTCCGAATTCAGGAGACGTAGGATTCGTAGGTCGAGGTCATCGAGTCCGCGGGCTCCCGTGGGACCCATTTCGCGACCGGGCGTTCGAATGCTCGAAATGTACGCATCTCCTTGGCGTGGTGCCGAACAATGTTTCATCCAACATGAATGTTC
Organism: Thermoplasmata archaeon; assembly: GCA_035280105.1. GTDB lineage: Archaea > Thermoplasmatota > Thermoplasmata > RBG-16-68-12 > RBG-16-68-12 > RBG-16-68-12. The sequence continues at coordinate 5,992 of DATEGJ010000240.1, read as the reverse complement.
CGGTCGTTTGTACGATTTCTGAGCCTAACGATTTATATATGTTCAAAATTCTCCCCAACTCCACGGACGGCTGGTAGGTCCGTCCTGGCGGGAAGATCATGGCGATTGCAGCGAGCACCCCGGCGAAATCGAAGAAGATGACCGTGGCGGCGGTATTGAAACAGCTGGAGACCGATCGAATCCGATGGGTCGACCTGCAATTCGTCGACGTCCTCGGGGCGCTTCAGCACATCACGATCCCGTCCACATCGCTCGGCGCGGAGGAATTCAAGAAGGGCGTCGGGAAGCTCGACGGCTCCTCGATCAAAGGGTTCAAGGAAATCCACGAATCGGACATGGTGATGAACCCGGATCCGTCGTCCTACGCGGTCTTGCCCTGGTACGACGGGGAGCACAGGACGGCCCGGTTCTACGTCGACGTATACGAAGGCGGGAGCCACGAGCGGTTCACGCGCGACTCCCGATACATGGCCCAGCGCGCGGCGCAATTCGCGGCGGACCAAGGCTATGACACGACGTATTGGGGGCCCGAGATCGAATTCTTTGTCTTCGACGGGATCAAGCTCTCGCCGACGGCCGACGCCGCCCGGAACCCGTGGTCCGGTGCCGGCTACGAAATCGTATCCCGCGAGGCACCCTGGAGCGCCAACACGGGAAAGGATTTCCCGATCCGATTCAAGGAAGGCTACTACCCTGCGCCGCCGGTCGACAGCCTGCAAGACTTCCGCAACGAGGCCTGCCGCGTCCTGATCGATTCCTTCGGGATGACGCTAGACGCGCACCACCACGAGGTCGCCACGGCCGGGCAGTGCGAGATCGACATGCGCTACGACGAGCTCGTGCCGATGGCGGACAACGTGGTCACGTACCGCTACGCGATGAAAATGGTCGCGCACAAGATGGGCATGATGGCGACGTTCATGCCGAAACCGATTTTCGGGGACAACGCGAGCGGGATGCACGTCCACCAGAGCCTCTGGACGAAAGGCAAGAACATGATGTACGACGCCAAGGACGAGTACGCGGAGATCAGCCAGACGTGCCGCTACTACATTGGCGGCCTCATGGAACACGCCAGGACCCTTTGCGCGTTCACAAACCCGACCACGAACTCGTACCGCCGATTGGTGCCTGGATACGAGGCGCCCGTGTTCATCGCATGGTCGAAGCGGAACCGCAGCGCGAACATCCGCATTCCGATGTACTACCAGGGGATCGAGGCGGCGAAGCGCATCGAGTACCGAACGCCGGATCCGGCGTGCAACCCGTACCTGTCATTCGCTGCGATGCTGTGCGCGGGTCTGGACGGAGTCAAGCGTAAGATCGAACCGGGCGACCCGGTCGACGAAGACCTGTACCATCTCTCTGCGGCGAAACGCAAGGAGTATGGCGTGCGCGAACTCCCTGGATCTCTGAAGGAGTCGATCGAGCACCTGCAGACGGACTACATGTTCCTGAAGTCGGTGTTCCCGCAGGACCTCCTCGAGAAATACGAGGAGCTCAAGCTCGACGAGCACCTGCAGACCTCGTTGCGGCCATCGCCCTACGAGTTCTACCGGTACATGGACGCTTGAGAAATCGGGGCTCGACCGAGACGACACCGGCCGGTCGGTTCCGCTTAGGTTCGCCGTGGTGCCGCCGACGAGAAAGGTATCGACAGCAATGATGGGGTCGATACCTACACGACCTCCAAATACCGTCGGAGTGGCTGAGAATCTCGAGGCCCGCCATGGCATCCATCCAAGTCCACTTGGACAACTGGTTCGTCCGGCACGTCGAATCCCTGAAGACCGCGATTCGCGTGATCTTCGGCATCGTCTGGGGAATCGACGGGGCCTTCAAGTTTCAGCCTGGGTTCGCGGACTCCTTACCCGACCAAATATCGGCTGCCGGCCAAGGTCAGCCAGGATGGTTGCAGCCGTGGTTTGGCTTCTGGAGCCAAACGGTGGGCGCGAATCCCGCGTTCTTCACGACGACGATCGGTCTCCTTGAATTGGCCGTGGCGTTCGCCCTCATCTTCGGGTTCATGCGCAAAATCGCCTACACGGGTGGGATATTCCTCAGCCTCGTCATTTGGTCCGTGCCCGAAGGTTTCGGGGGTCCGTACGGTCCCGGCTCGACGGACATCGGCACTGGGATCATCTACGCCTTCGTGTTCCTTCTCCTCATGGTCATTAACGCCACATTTGGCCCGAGCCGATGGTCCCTGGACTCCTTCATCGAGCGGCGTTGGCCTCGGTGGAAGAAGATCGCGGAGATTCGCAGCGCGACCGAATCGGAAGGTGCGTTCGCTGCACGGACTCCACGCGAGGCGCTGGTTTAAGACCGACGACGTGTGTCTCGCCCGGCGCATGGCGGAGCCGAAGGACGACATTACAGAGGAGCGTCGAATCCTCAAGAAGGCGGGGGTCCTCGACGAAAAGCTCCTCGACCGAATGGACATTTTTCCGGGGGATCGGGTCCGGTTCCGTTTTTACTATCCTCAATCCGGGTTCGAGGAACTCATCGGTCACTTCCTCGGGTTCTACACCCTCTACGAGGGCCCGGAGGGCGGCGGAGACCTGAACCTCGTCATCCGGACCGTGAAAGACGGCCGGACGACGGTCATCTACAAGGACCGCAACTACCTCGAGGAGTTCGAGGTGCTCGAGCCGAATCTCGACGTGCGCGAGGAGATCCGCGACCTCGACGCTCGCCACGGGCGCCACGTCGGCCACGAATTCGGATGATTCTCAGTAGCGGTTGATGCCCTGCGCGAGCGCGTGCAGTCTCGCGATCCGGTCATGAATCGGCGGGTGCGTACCGAACATGCGGATGAACAGGCCGCCAGAGAACGGGTTGACGATGAACAGGCTCTGGGACGCCGGGCTGCCGAACGTGATCGGACGGCGGCGATTCGCGACCTCGAGCTTCTCGAGCGCCGACGCCAAGGCGAGCGGCTGCCCGATCGTCGTTGCGCCGGTGTAGTCCGCCTTGTACTCCCGACTCCGGGAGATCGCAAGCTGGACGAGCAGCGCCGCGATCGGCGCGAGAATCATCCCGACGACCGCGAGGATGGTCGCGGCTCCGTTGCCGTTCCGGTCTCGCGACCCTCCGAAGAGACTGTTCCACCAGAACATCCGCGCCATGAACGAGATCGCCCCCGCAAGGGTTGCGGCGACCGACATCACGAGGATATCGCGGTTCCGAACGTGCGATACCTCATGGGCGATCACGGCGCGCAGCTCGTCTTCGCTGAGGATGCTCAGAATTCCCTGGGTCACCGCGACGACCGCGTGGTTCGGGTTCCGGCCCGTCGCGAACGCGTTCGGCGTCTGCGAGGGGACGATCGCCACCTTTGGCATCGGGATGTTCGACAGGTTTGCGACTTGACGGACCACGCGGTACAATCCTGGTGCTTCCGTTTCGGTCACGAGTTTCGCGTGGTACGACCACAAGACGATGCGGTCCGACGCGAAGTACGAAATCGCATTCATTCCGGCCGCGAGCAAGAGGAACGTCACGACGCCCCCGAGCCAGTTGCCGAGCCAGACCGTCCCGATCGCCCAACCGAAGAGCACGAAGATGCCCGTGAGCAAGGCGAACAGGGCAAAGGTCCGAAGATACGCTCCCATGGACTCCACTCCCCCTTACGAAGGCATCTCCTGAGCACCCGCAGGTCGGATATGAAGTTGATGCGGGAACGCCTTCGTTTTGCGGGGACCCTCAGAGCTTGAGGACCTTCGCGTACCCTTCCATGTCCATGAAGCCGTGACCGCTCACGTTGAAGGCGATGACCTTCTTTTCACCGGCGTCCTTGCACTTGCGCGCCTCGTCGATGGCGCATGCGATACTGTACGCGCTCTCGGGAGCGGGGAGGAATCCTTCCGCTTGAACGAACGTTCGCGCTTGCTCGAACACATGGCGTTCGTCCGCCGGATACGCAACCGTGTCGATGTAGCCGAGGTGCCGCAACAGGGAGAGGATCGGGGAGCTCCCGTGGTACCGCAGCCCGTCGCCCCAGACCGGTTTCATCTCCGTTTGGTGGCCGAGCGTGTACATCTTCAGGAGCGGCGTCATCTCCGCGTGATCCGCGAAGTCGTATCGGTACTCGCCTTGCAGATTCGGGGCTACGGCACTCTGTGCCGCGATGAAGCGGATCTCCTTTCCATGGATCGCCTCCGCCAGGAACGGCAGGGTGAACCCGCCGAAGTTCGATCCGCCGCCGAGGCTCGAGATCATGAGATCCGGGTGCACGCCGATCGAATCGAACTGCCGCTGCGTCTCGAGCCCGATGATCGTTTGATGAAGCAAGACGTGATTCAAGACGGACCCGAGGCAGTAGATCGCTTTCTCGTCTCCGCGCGCGTCCTCCAGCCCTTCCGATACCGCGATCCCGAGGGAACCCGGGTGCTTCGCATTCTTCTTGAGGAGGGCGCGACCGACCTTCGTCTCGGCGCTGGGCGAGGCGTGCACCGTCGCGCCGTAGAGCTTCATGAACTGCCGGCGTTGGACCTTCCAGTCGTGGACCGCGCGGACCCAATAGATCGTCGTCTTGAGACCGACCAAGCTCGCCGCGTATGCGAGGGCGGTCCCCCACTGCCCGGCCCCGGTCTCCGTCGTGAGCCGCTCGTACCCTTCTTGGTTCGCGTACCAGGCTTGCGCTAGGGCCGTGTTGACCTTGTGACTGCCCGTCGGACTGTAGAATTCCGTCTTGTAGTACAGGTGCGCGGGCGTCCCGAGGCGTTTCTCCAAGCGCCGAGCGCGGATGAGCGGTCGCGGACGACCCGCCTGCTCGTACAGGTCCTGAATCTCCGGCGGAACCTCGATCCACCGTTGGGTCGAGCTCTCTTGTCGCAGACACTCGCCGAGGAGGAGGTCCGGCAGCGTCTTCAGGCGGGACGGACCCGTCTTCGGATCCATGGGGGGTGGCAGGGGCTCCGGCAGATCGGCCTGGATGTTGTACCACTTCGTCGGTCGTTCGTCCAGGGGAAGCTGCACGACGGTTTCCTCTTGGGACATTCCACCACCAAAACCCGATCGCGGGCATAATGGTCCGCGCGCCTATAGGGTTTCGCGATGCGTCGTCGTAACGTGGTTCATGCGTCGACGCCGTGTCGCTCGACGACCTGGATGTGCCCGGGTGGCAGCGCCCGGACGATCTCCTCGATCGGCACGCTGAACCCGACGGCAAGCCGCTTCGAGAATGCTTCTCGGTCATCTTTCCCGGGAGCGATCACGAGGTATCGAGTCGATCGAGCGGCGACCGCGGACACCGGGCCTCCCATGATCTTGCGATGCCCGTCGACCTCGACTTCGCCGATCACCATCCGGATAGACAGATCGTGGTAGTAGTTCCGCTTCCCGCGGATGACGAACGCGCCGCGCGGGAGGAATTCGCCGGACTCCGCTTGCTTCGACACTTGCTCGGGGAGGACCCAGTATGCGCTTCCGCTCGCCAGGCCGGAGGACCACGCCTTGCTGTGGATCAGCGCGAACTCGCACGCCTCGCGCAACGTCGCTTCGGTGGCCTTGGCCCCGTCCTTGATTACGACCGAGGGGGCACCGTGCGTGTCGGCGTGCGCATACCGATCCCCCTCCTTCAGGTGCTTCTTGACGAGCTGGTCGTTCGTGCGCGCATCCCGACCGCCCAAAATGAGGAATCTTTCTGAGGACAAGCACCAGCGATACGCTTCGAACCACATCGCCTTCGTCGCCTTGGTCCGGGGTCGCCTTGCTTTCTTCACCGCCTTCGCTCGCGCAGCATCGATCTCCGCCCGCGTCGCCGCAATCGCCTCCTCGACCCGTTGCGCTTTCAGGAGAGCGTCCTTGCGTTGGTCGTACAGCGCCTGCGCGTTCGCCGTGACGTCCGTGTCGAAGTTGAGGGCGATCGCGTCGTAGTCGCCGATCGCGAGGGTGACCGTGTGCGCCTTCCGGTCGATTGCCTTGATCTGCGCATGCTCCGGAGGGTTGCGGCCTTCCCGAATCGCCTTCAGGAGTTCGTCGAAGACGG
>DATEGJ010000239.1:0-2686 GCA_035280105.1 Thermoplasmata archaeon | reverse complement strand
GATGCTCGCCCTGCGGGGCGCGACCCTGATTGACGGGCGCGGCGGCGACCCCGTGCGGTCGAGCGTCGTGTCCATCGATGGCGAACGGATCTCCCGCGTCGATCGCGGCGAACCGGCAAAGGGCGCGTCTGTCGTCGACCTCGATGGGCTGACGCTTCTCCCGGGGCTGATCGATGCGCATGTCCATCTCGGCCTCTCCTCGGACCTCGATCGCTTCACCGCTGGTCGCGTGTCGCTCGCCGAGGTCGCGGCGCGGATCTTCAAGACGTGCGGCGAGACGCTCGACGCGGGATTCACGACGGTCCGCGACTGCGGCGGCGTGGACGGCGGCCTCGTTGGAGCGATCGACGCGGGCCTTGTTCGCGGACCACGCGTCATTTTCGCGGGGCCGATCATCTGCCAGACCGGAGGGCATGGGCACTGGGTCGCACCGACCGCGGAAGCCGATTCGATCGGGTCCCCGGATCATGTCGGGCTCACCTATGGCTCGCGGGCGGCCGACGGCCCTGACCAGGTCCGTCACGAGGTTCGGGAAGCGTTCCGCCGCGGCGCGTCGTTCATCAAGCTCTGCGTGTCCGGCGGTGTCGTTTCCCACTCCGACTCGCTCGAGGACACGCAGTTGACCTGCGATGAGATACGCGCGGCGGTGGTCGAGGCGATGGCCCGACACACCTACGTCACGGTGCATTCACACAACGCCGACGGGATCCGCAACGCCGTTGGCGCGGGCGTGCGCTGCATCGAGCACGGGACCTTCATGGATGAAGAGACGGCGGCGCTCATGGCGCGCGAAGAGGTGAGTCATGTGCCGACCCTCGCCGTGGTTCGGCTGCTTGAAACGAACTACGCGGACATGGGGCTGACAAAAGCCATCGGCGACCGCGTCGCGGGGGTTCGATCGGCGCTGGGGAACGCGATCCGAATGTCGAAGGCTGCCGGCGTCCTCGTCGGCGCGGGCTCCGATCTGATCGGGCCGCTACAGAATCGGCGCGGCCTCGAGCTCAAGCTTCGGGCCGAGATCACCGATCCGCTCGAAGCGATCGGTGCGTCGACGGCCGCGAACGCACGAATCCTCGGTCTCTACGACGAGCTTGGAACGGTGGAGGTTGGGAAGCGGGCGGACCTGATCGCGGTACGGGGTGACCCTCTGGCGGACCCAGGGTTGTTCGACGATCCCAGCAAGGTCGCGCTCGTCGTGAAGAACGGCGCGATCGTGAAAAACCTAGTGGCGTAAAGGAGAAGGCGCATGAGCATTGAGACGATCGTCAGTGGAACCGAAGCGAACCCGACCTTCATCGAAGGTCCGATCGAATCGATAGACGACCTCCGTCTTACGAGACGGTTCTTCCTGTACGAGACGCCCGACGGTCTCGTCTCTGGGACGACCTTCAACATCCGGTTCACGGTGGATGCGGTCCCGGGAGTCGTTTGGCCGGTCTTCAAAGACCTGAACCTGTGGCAGAACTCACATCACCGCTATTCGGGTGTCGTCGGGGACTTGGAAGGAAAGAGCTTCCGAATCGCGAATGTAAACAGTCCCGATCGGTGGCTGAGCTCTTATGACGTCATCCGCGTGATCCCGGAGCACTTGATGGTGTTCTCACAGCCGATCGTCGACGACGCCCGCATAGACGCGGAGATGAAAAAGTTGTACGGCGGTGGTGTGAGTCCAGGGTTCCACGCGTTCATGCTCAGCCCGCGCGAACAGAACACGGACGTGTGGATCCAGATGGAGCACGCACGACGGGCCCGGAATCTGACGGTCGATGAGTCGCTCGCCCCATGGCGCCAGCTGCATCCAGCTTCACGAGAGAAGTGGCGAAACTCATTCGTGCCGACCCTTAAGCGTCTCGCGTCGCGGTCGTAGCGGAGGAAGTAGTGGCGCAAGTCGACCTCATCGCTGTCGGCGATGTCTTTCTGGATCGCACCGATATCGATCACCCCTTCGATCAGGTGCGACGGATGTTCAAGTCCGTCTCCATCGTGTTTGGCAACCAGGAGGGTGTGTACAGCGACACGACCGTGCGCGCTCCGAGCTCAGGGATCCAACTTGTCGTCGACGGTTCGAAGGCTGCGGCGATCGCGGCGGCGGGCTTCACGGTCATGAGCTGCGCGAACAATCACATCGTCGATGGCGGGTACGAGGGTCTTGCCGACACCATCGCGCTGCTCGAGCAACACGGCGTGGCGACCGTCGGCGCGGGGAAGACCATCGCCGAGGCGCGCAAGCCCCGAGTGATCGTGCGCGAGGGTGCGCGGATCGCCTTCCTCGCGTACTCCGCAGTGTTTCCCGCCGGCTACGACGCGAAGGAGCGTCGTCCCGGGCTCGCGCCAATTCGCGCCGACACCTTCTATGCGCCGCCGGATCCGAAGCAGGTCGAGGCGCCTGCGCGAGTCCCACGGGTGCTCACGGTCCCGTTCAAGACTGACGTGGACGATCTTCGAAAGGACGTCGCCGCGGCCAGGGAGCAGGCGGACATCGTGCTCGCGAGCTTCCACTGGGGAGTCTGGACTCGGCCCTTCGTTGTCACCGAGTACGAGCGGGAGTACGCGAGGGTCGCGATTGATGCGGGTGCGACCGCCGTTCTGGGCCATCACCACCACTTGCTCCGCGGGATCGAGCTCTATCGCGGCAAACCGATCTTCTATGGTCTCGGTCAGTTCGTCTTCGACATGCCGAACTTCA
>DATEGJ010000238.1:0-5786 GCA_035280105.1 Thermoplasmata archaeon | reverse complement strand
GAGGCTCGCGACGAAGCCGGAAGCGATGCGCCACATGTCGCGGCGCGGAAGCCGTCCGACGAAGGTCTTCGGGTCGGCGCTGAGTTCTGAGAGACCTTCGACGTAGGCTTCGACCTGCACATTCGTGCCCCCTTGCGCATCCCACACGCCAACCGTGAGCACGCGTTTCCCCGTGACCCAGATGCTGCCTTTCGTCAGCATCACCTGATTCGCGGGTCCCGGTTCCGCGTGCATCTCCGTGGAGGCAGCGTAAGCCATCGCCGCGTTCAGCACGGCGGCCGGCGTCTGTCCCGGGACGAAAAACCTGGCGAAGGTCCTCCCCACGGATGGCGTACGAGCGCTCGCCAAGAATAACATTGCGGTGCCGCGAAACCACTTATCGAAGGTCCGCATTATTCGCGTCCGGTGCGACGATGGAACTGAAGCAATACGAAGGGCTCCCGATCGGGTCGGCCGCGATCGATTTCTCCTTGCCAGCCGTCGATGGGAAGACCTACTCCTTGGCGTCCTTCAAGGACAAACAGATTCTCGGGATCGCATTCTGGTGCAACCACTGCCCGTACGTCCAAGCGTGGGAGGAGCGTACGATCGCGGTGCAGCGCGAGTACGCCGCGAAGGGCGTGCAGTTCGTCATGATCAACGCGAACGACGAGGTGAGCTACCCGGAGGATGATTTCTCTCACATGGTCGCGCGCGCCAAGATGAAAGGGTACAACTTCCCGTACCTGCGGGATGAGAGCCAGAAAGCTGCCGAGGCATACGGGGCCGTGTGTACTCCGGACTTCTTCGTCTTCGACGCCTCCCGAAAACTCCGCTACCGGGGACGCCTCGATGACTCAAAGGATCCAAAAGCGGTCACTCGGCACCTGATGCGGGAGTCCTTGGATGCGTTGCTCGCCGGCCGGGAACCACCCGTCACGTTCTTCCCGCCGATGGGCTGCTCGATCAAGTGGAAGGAAGGCCACTGGCGGTAGGCTCCCGGAACCGCGTTAGCGCTTCCGTGCCGCCTGTCGGCGACGGCGGGGTCGCGACTTCGCGCGTCTCCTGAGAATTCCGAGTCTCCACTCGAGGAACGAGTACACGGCCGCGAGGTTTCCGCGGCGGTCAAACTCCGTGCAGATCCGAGCGGCTTCTTCCGGCGATGCCTGAAGTTCTCTCACGAACTTCTCGATTGTCGGGAGAGCGCGGCCGACTTCGTCCACGATCGGCACGGAAGCCGTACGGGACGTCCGGGAAAGCGGGTTCAGATCGATGCTTATGACGGTCTTTCCCATCCGCACGAGCGCCTCCGCTCGGTCGCCGTCCTCGAGAGGCACTAGGACCACGTCCGCTCCGAAGGTGCCTCGCCGATGCGACACGGCGCGGTTCGATTCGAGGTGCGGGATCCTCGCATCGGGTCGAAGGCCCAAGACGTCCGGCGCGCCGGCTCGCTCCAGAAGCCGTGCAATCCGCGAAACGCGCGCGGGAGTCCGATGGAACAGGTTCACCTCGACCGCGGCCGGGATCGCCTTCGCCAACCGCGCGACCTCGGATGCGGCAAGCGCCGCCACGTTCCCGTTCACGGAAATCACCGGCTGCTTCGCTCGGATGAGGAACGCCGCGGCGGCCTTCTCCGAGACGAGGGCCGGGGCCGTGGTCTCTTCGCCAAGGAGATAATCGAACGCCTCTCCGCGGCCGTGGGCGATGAGGCCTTCCGGCACCACGATGCCCGCCTTCCAAGCGCGGACGAGCCGCTCGCGCCGACGCAAGGACACGTACCGCGGATGCGACTTCGGGATTCTCATAGCATCGGCCGGATTCGCTCGACGAACTTCGCGCACCCGTGCCAGAGTGGATCGGCGGTGGGCAGTCGGTATGTCGCCTCCCACTCCCGCACGACGGCCTCGACCTCCTGGCGGGTCATGTTCTCGTGATTCACTCCGAGACCGAACACCTTCGCGCCCCGGGAGAAGAACTCGAGCCAGTGGATTTCCTCGTCGACGGTCGGCATCGGCCAAGCGACGACGTCCCGACGGAAGCTCCTAGTCTTCCGTGCCGGCGCGTGCATCATGAGGATTCCCGAAGGCATCGTCGCGTTGATGATCGCGCGTGTGCCGCACACATACGCGGGATGGGAGATGCTCCCTTGTCCCTCAACGATGATGACCTTCGGCTTCATCTCCTCGTAAGCCCTGACGATTTCCGCCTCGAGCTCGCCGACCATGAAGTCGCTCTTCACGGAGTCGAGCGGGACGCCGTAACTCGAACCCTGCAGCAGGCCAGTCTGTCCGGTCGCGACGAACGTCGTCGGAATTCCGGCCGCACTCAGCGCATCCGTCAGGAGGAGCGCGGTCGTCCGCTTGCCGATCGCTCCGTCGGTCCCGAGGACCGGGACGCGAACGCACGGGAGCTTCCTCGCGAGATCGCTGAACTGCTTCGACTCGCGAATCGGTCTCGGCTTCCGGACGTCGACCAACTGAACGTTGTGCTTCGCGGCGAGGGCGGCGAACTCCGGGTCGTCGTTCAGGTACTCGTGCAGACCAGCGACGACGTTCAACCCGCCTTCGATTGCCGCCCGGATCGTCGGACGAAACTCGTTCGGAATGTATCCGCCGAACGTGGCGACTCCGATGATCAGGCTCTCGGGCCGGCCTTTCTCTTGGGCTTCAGCGAGGTCGGCGAAGATCGGGATCCCGTTCGGCTTTCCGTCGAGGACCTCGCCCGCGTCCTTCCCCGCTTTCGACCGGTCGATAACTCCCGTGATTTGGTAGCGTTTCGAATACCGTACGAGACCGTTCGCCGTCTTCCCGGTGTTCTGGCCGAAGTACCCATCGCACAGGATGACGGCGCGCTCCGAAATGCCAATCCTCCCTGATAACAGCGGGCGAAAGTCCATAATCCACTATAAAGGCTGAGAACCCAGGCGACACAACATGGTCGCAGGATTCCGCCGGAGCGATAGGCCACCCCCTCCTCCGACGGTGCGTTCCATCCCGTGGTTCTCATCGGAGGACCGCGCATGAGCCTCCGCGTCGAGGACCTTCCTGCGTGCGCGTCTTGTGGCGGCAAACTCTTCCCGCTCGTCCTCTGCGAGACCTGCGGGGCCGCCTCCATCCTGCACGATGCCGACCGCCTCGACCCGTCGACGGCGTGCCCCGAATGCGGCTCTCCGGATCCGTGGCAGCTCATTTGCGACCAATGCCATTCGCGCTTCCCCGCTCCTGATGCACCGGCGGAATCTCCGCCCGCCGCCGCCCTTATCTCGGCGGCCGAACCGACGGCCCGTCCGGCAGCGTCGCGTCGCAAGAAACGACACCTGCGCGCCGAGCTCGACACGACCGCGCTCTCGGGCATGCTCGGTGTCCTCGGACTCGACCCGTCGCGCGCCCAAGCGCTCATCGACCGCGGGTACAACGCCCTCTGGAAGATCGCACGGGTCAGGGAGGCGGACCTCGCACGGATTCCGGAGGTCGGCCCGCTCGCCGCGCGCAAGATCTTCGCGTCGTTCGACCTGTTGAGCTATTCGCCCCCGCAACAGACGCGGGAGTCGATTCTCCAAGAGGAGTGCGATTGTCCGTTGTGCGGATGCCGAACGTCTGCGTTCGCGCCGACGTGCCTCGAGTGCGGCGCGGATTTCGACGAAGAGGAGATGGACGAAGAGCTCCGAAGTCAGTTCGCGAAGGAAGGGGACGAAACCCTCCTCGCCTTCTACGACGGCCGGCTCACGCAGTCTCCGGATGACCCGGGCCTCCTGTTCGGGCGTGGGCTCCTCCTGGAGGCGATGGGCCGATTCGGCGACGCCTTCGAGGCCCTCGATCGCGCTTCTTCGAAGGCACCCGATTCGAAGGAGATCAAGGTGGCGGTGCTCCGCGTTCAAGCGAAACGAATCCAGCGGCCGGGACAAGCAGAAGCGCTGCGTTCCACCGCCACGGCTCTGCTCGACGACGCAGCGTGGGATCAAGAAGTCGCGCAACTCGACAATTTGATTGCCCGACCGGAGCGCGCGTGTCCCGAGTGCGGGGTCGCGTTGCCGGACGGCGCCGCTCGATGTCCGTCGTGCGGCGCGCTCGTGGCAGGCCCGCCGGAAGCAGAGACCGTCAAACCATCCCGGCCACGCGAATCCCCCGAACTCGACCTGCTCGTCGACGATTTGCTGGTCGGGGAGCTGGAGCGATCGCTCTCGCCGGACGAACTTGACAAGACGAAAGCCGCGGTGCTCGACTGGCTAATCCAGGAGCTTGAGGACTCGCTCCAATCGGAAGAGAAGCTTACGCCTGTCGCGACACCGGAAACGAAGATTCCGCGACCCGTCGCGCCGGAATCGTCTCCGCTCGCCGCCTCCGTGGGGTTTCTCTCGCGGTGGATGGAAGGTAGCCGCGGACTCTCGAGCGGGAAGCCGCCGTCGCGTGGGGTCCGAGACACCCTCGGAAAAGTGAACGGTCTCGTGAACGGCGTGGGTCGAGTGAACGGGCTCGTGAACGGACTCGGCCGAGTCAACGGATTGGCAACATCCGCAGGTCGTGTGAACGGCCTTGCCACGCCGCGGGGTCGCGTCAACGGATTGGTCGCACCGCAAGGCCGAACGAATGGCTTCGTGAACGGGACCCGGTTTGTTCGCTCCGGCGGCGGGCGAACCGTCCGGTTTCCTCAGCCATCCGCCCGATTGCGGTATGGGGCAATCCTCTCCGGAACTCTCGTTGCCATCGTGATTTTCGGACTGCTCTTCATCCCAATCCCGAATCCTTCCGGCCCCATTTCGATTGATGGGTCGTTCTCGGACTGGAATTCAGTCCCGATGCTGACCGCCGCAACGGCCGCCGCCGATGCGAATGTGACAATTGCGAAATACGCGTCACTCCTCGATGCTGACTCCCTATATCTCTTTGCCTCGACGGTGGGCGGGATGTTTGCCGATTCGGCCCGATACGATGGAATGTATTTCCTGATTGATTCGGATGGGAACGCGTCCACCGGATTCCAGTTCAACGGCCTCGGGGCGGATGCGCTGGTGGAAATCTTCGGCGGGAACCATACCGTCGTTGGAGCCCGATTGTATTCGTTCCCCGCCGACTCGGAGGTCAATTGGAGCCGTCGTCAACCTGGCGGATCCGTCCAAGCGGCCGCCTCACGAGACGGGCTCGAGGCGAAGGTGTCGACATCGGATTTGAACGGATTCGTTCGCGACGCGTTTCGCGTGGCCGTCTACTCGGACGACTTTCGCGGTGCTTCAAGTCGTAGTCTGGCGGACCTTTCGAGTACTGCGGGAGCGATTCTCCTCAACGCAGTGCGTTTGACGTCCATCGTCGGGACAGGACCCACCCCCCTCTTCCAAATCGACGTTCATGCACTGGGAATTGGCCAATCGGATCGTTGGAACGTATCGAATTTCGAACTGACCGCTACCTTCGGGGTGGCGGTATCGCTCTCAGCGGAATCCGTAATCCTGACCCAGGGCCAGCCGAACGCCACCGTCACAGCGTCCGTCTCGGCCCCAGGATTTTTGTCGGGCGACGTGATCCAAGTGAACGTCCTCGGGGCGCTTGTGCCGAGGCCGGTGTTCGTAGAAGGGAGTCCTGTCCCGGCATACGTGCTCGCTCCACGGTCGGGGATTCGCATCGACGGACTGTTCGCAGACTGGGTTGGAAGGGACGTCTCTGATTCGGATGTCGTTCCTGTGACCGATTCCAACGTCGACATCGTTCGGTCCGGGGCCGCCGTGAACCAGTCTGCGATATTCTTCCACGTGACGGTCGCGGGGGACCTCTTCGCGGGGCAGGTGCCGCAACGGATCATCCCCTCAGGCCCAG
>DATEGJ010000237.1:0-6567 GCA_035280105.1 Thermoplasmata archaeon | reverse complement strand
TAGGCCTGGCACCCAGTATAGGGTGCGGACAGAGAAATCCATGACCGACGAGAAAGAGGGCGGCTGCGGGCCCGGATGCGTCGCCGCGCACGCGTTCGAAGTGATCGGCTCCGAGCTCAAGCTGACCGTCCTACACTCCCTGCTCTCCGGCCCGAAGCGCTTCAACGAGCTCCGGACGGCGACGGGGATGTGCCAAAGCTCCCTCACGAAGACGCTGAAGGAGCTCGAGGAGGCCGGGATCGCGGAGCGGAAGGTCCACCTGGAGCGGCCGGTGGCGGTCGAGTACCGCCTCTCGCCGATGGGGGAGGGGCTCTTCGAGGCGATCCGGGAATTCGAGCGATGGGCAAGCCGATGGGTCGTGGACGGTCAAGCCCGCGAGGTGACACAATGAGTCAAATAACAACGACGAACAAAGAACTACCATTCCAACGGGAGATCCGCAAGGAGGACACGGGTCCCGATGCGGCACGCTGCCCGAACTGTGGCAGCTTCGCGCTGTACGTGGACTCGGTCCGTGGCGAGCGGGTCTGCGACAACTGCGGCTTCGTGGTCGACGAAGGACTCGTGGACCAAGGACCGGACTGGACCACCTTCGAAGGCGACGACCGGATCCGCGTCGGCCCGCCTCCGTCCGTCATGGCCCCGGACAAGGGGCTCGGCTCCATGGTCGGGAACGGGTTGCGGGACGCGAAGGGCAACCCGATCGACGCGCGAAGCGTCGCGGCCCTGAACCGGCTGCGCCGGGTGAGCAAGTGGACCCGGTACGATCGGATCGAGCGCGCCTTGGCCCCCGGCCTGGCGCAACTCTCGAGCCTCTCTTCGCGCCTCGGACTCGCCCCCGCGTTCCGGGAGCGAGCCGCGATTATCCTGCGACGTACGATTGAAGCAGGACTGTCGCGCGGACGGTCGATGGACGCGATCGTCGCGTCGGTCGTCTACTTGGCGGCAAAGCAGCTCGGAGCCCCACGAGGACTCCATGAGTTGGCCCAGGCAACGGGCGTCACGGTCCACCGCATCTCACTGACCGCGAAGGTGGTCAGCCGCGAACTCGGCTTGTTCAGCCGGCCCTCTCGGGCGGAGGACTTCGTACCGCGATTCGCGTCGCAACTCGGCCTCGACAACGCCGTCGGCGAGCGCGCCCTCGGCTTGGTGGCCCAGGTGAAGGACACGAAGATCCTCGAGGCGAACTCCCCGGTCGGCATCGCGGCAGGGGCACTCTACCTGGCGTCGGAACAACTTGGCGTTCCCCTGACCCAGGCCCAGATCGCTCGGTTGACCGGCGTGAGTGAGGTTACCATCCGAAAACACTATCGCCTACTGAAGGAATTCCTGGACGGGAAGGAAAGCCCATCGGAGGCGGCTTGATCGCGGGGATTTGCGCTACCTGTGGGTTGCCGAAGGAGATCTGCGTCTGCGAGGACCTGGGCCGTGAGACGACCCAGTTGTCCGTCGAGATGGATACGCGCCGCTACGGCAAAGCCGTGACCGTCGTGCGGGGCTTGGAATCGAAACCGGACGAAGCGGAAAAGCTCGCCCGGGATCTGAAGAAGGGCCTTGCCACCGGCGGATCCGGAAAGGGCGGCGTGATCGTTCTCCAAGGCGACCATCGGAAAGACGTCGTTCGCTTGTTGCAGGCGAAAGGCTACAACGTCCGTTGACGGCGGCCCTTATCTAGGCCGGTCTCGTTTCGCCGCCGTCACGCAGGTGGTACGCTGAAGGCGGTCGTCGTGGCGCGGTACGGCGGGCCGGAGGTCCTCGAGCTCGTCCCCGATTATCCGGATCCGGTGCCCGGGCCGGACCAGGTGATTGTCCGGGTCCATGCGACCTCCCTGAACCATCTCGACCTGACGGTTCGCGAAGGCATCCCGACCCTCAAGATCCCGCTCCCGCACATCCTCGGATGCGACGCGGCGGGGCACATCTCCGAGGTGGGATCCGACATCTCGGACCTCGAGGTCGGAGACCGAGTCGTGGTCAATCCTGGGATCGCCTGCGGGCATTGCGAGTACTGCCGCGCGGGCGACGACTCGTTGTGCGCGGAATACCGGATTCTGGGAGAGCATCTGCCCGGCGCGTACGCGGAGAAGGTGGCGGTGCCGGCGCGGAACATCCTCAAGATCCCGACCGACATGGAATTCGCAGAGGTGGCCGCCGCACCCCTCGCGTTCATGACGGCGTGGCGCATGCTCACGAACCGCGCCGCGGTGCGGCCCGGAGAGGACGTACTGATCCTCGGAGCCGGATCCGGAGTCTCGACCGCTGCCATCCAAGTCGCGAAGCTCGCGGGCGCCACGGTGTTTGTCACGAGTTCCACCGAAGAAAAGCTGCGCAAGGCGAAAGGGCTCGGGGCGGACATCCTGATCAACTACAAGACGACCCCGTGGTCGAAGGCGGTGTGGGAGCTCACGGGGAAGCGTGGGGTCGATGTGATCGTCGACCATGTTGGGCAGGCCACGTTCAAGGATTCCGTCCGAACGCTGCGAAAGGGCGGACGTGTCCTCGTGCCGGGCGCGACGACCGGATCGATGCTCGAGCTCGACGCGCGATACCTGTTCTGGCGCCAGCTCTCAATTCTCGGATCGACGATGGCGAACCAGCGCGAATTCGAGGAGGTCATGAAGCTCGTCTTCATGGGTCGACTCCATCCGGTTGTCGACCGCGCGTTTCCGCTCGAACAGGCGCGCCAGGCGCATGAGTACCTAGCGAAGGGCGAGCAATTCGGGAAGGTCGTCCTCACGATCGCGTGATTGTATCGCACGCCGGGGACGATGCCGGCCGCAGTCGAACCGACAATCGACGCCAACTCAACCTCGACCGACGTCTTCGTGGCCGGCGCCGGAAGAGGCTTTGCATCAGCGTGAAAGCCACGCCTTCGCGGTCCGCGGGACTGAATTCCCAGCGGATGTATTCGGCGACGCCGCGGTCCCTCACTCGCTCGCTCCAGACTGTCTGCTGCCCAAGGATTGAGTACATGTTTCGGTACATGAACCGGATAAGGTAGCGGAAGCCGAACCAATTCTACCCGCCATAGGTGGCCGTCCATGGACGGCTCTCCGAAGGACCTAGCGTTTCTTCCTCCGGGGACGGGGCGAGTCGATTCGCGCGTGGATTTTCTGGATCAGCTCGGGAGTTTCCAAAAATTGCTCGGACCGATCGAGCGAAAACACGAGGTCGCCGTCTACCTCGACGTCGTACACGCCGTGATCCGCCGGGACGAGACGAAGTTCGGAAAGGGCCTGACCGAATTCCTTCAGGATCGCGTCCGCGTCCTGCATCGCCTTGAACTGATATCGGCATGGCACGCAATACCGGATTGTAATACCCGCCATCTTCCTAGGGACGGGTTCGGAAAATAAAAAGCTGCGCCGCTCTACACGTGACGGGTATCGTCGTGCCCGTGCACGTCGAGGGCGGCGAAGCCACGGAAGGAGTTCAGAAAGTACCGCAAACGCGTCCGAAGGGAGCGGCGTGGTGCGACGTTCCTCGTCGCCCGGGCTCTCCTCGCGGATGCGATGATCCAGCCGGCGTAGTCCTCGGATCCGTACTCGAGGCGGCCATATTGCCGAATCGTGAAGTTGCGGTTGCTGTCTGTCCAAATTCGCGTTGTGTCCGGTCCAATCAGGTACATTTCTATTACCTCAGACGGGGAAAAGACCGCCGAGACGAACGTTCTTGACCCGCCTTCGGCGGCCGTCGAATGACGGCAGCAGCTATATCCTCCGGGACCGGTATTGTGGCCGTATGAGCCTCTGGGAAATCTCGTTCCGGAGTCGGTACGACTACCCGTTCATGACGATATCCGGGAAGCATCCGGGCCTTCCGATGTCGATGTGGTGCATCTGGAACCGCGAACTCCTCCAGGTCCCGACGCAGGACGAGGCGATCCTGAAGGACATCGAGAAGGAAATCCGCAAAGCGGGCAAGTGCATCGATCAGTGGGTCGAGGCCGGTGACTCGCGAATCTTCATGCTCAAGTGCACGTGCGGCAACCTCGACAGCCCCTGGAACATCTGGGAGGCCCACGAGGCCGTCGATGCCCCACCCGCCGTCTTCCAGGACGGTTGGGGCCATTTCCGGATCGTGACCTTCGACGAGTCGCGCACGAAAGATCTCTTCCGCGACTTCAACAAGCGAGGGCCGACCGAGTTGATCCGGAAACGCGAACTGCCGCTGAGCGTGCTCCCGTCGAGCGTCTGGGTCAACACCCTGTTCGGCGACATGACGGGAAAGCAGATGGATGCCCTTCTCAAGGCGCACCGCTACGGATACTACAGCTCCCCGCGCGACGTGACGACGGAGAACATCGCCCGGAGCCTCGGCGTCAGTCGGTCCACGTACGAGGAGCACCTCCGGAAAGCCGAGAACCGAATCATGTCCAATCTAATTCCCTACCTCCAGCTCTTCGCGAACGGCGAGAAGAGACCGGAAAAGATGCCGCTCAAAGAGACCCCGGTCGAGTCCCCCGTCGAGACGTGAGCCTCAAGTGCTCGGCGGACTCGGCGGTGGGGGAGGTGGCTTCGGAGCCGCGGCGACAGTCGCCGGAGCGGCCGCGGGGGTCGCGGCCTTCTCAGGGGGAGGCACCGGTGCGCTATGGGTCTGGCCGACGACCTTTCCGCGAACGACGGCTCCTTTGTCGACGAACACCCGCCCCCCTTCGTTGACCACGTCGCCTTGCACCAGTCCGTAGATCTCGAGATCGCCGCCGGCGGCCTTCGCCGCTTTGGTAACGAGGCCGTGCAAGACCGCCTTTCCTGTCCTTTCGGCGAGCAGGTTCCCGGAAACCATGCCGGTGACGTCGCAGACACTGCTGTCGCGGACGAACAGGTCGCCGCGGACGAGCCCGGTCATCGTCGTGGGTCGTGGACCGATCACGACGACCGAACCCTCGAACCGCTCATCGAGGACGCCACCGCGGAAGATGCGAACCATGGGCCGACCGCCCTCCGTCTAACCGACGAAGTGACTTCAAGATTTCGTCGCGGTCCTATCCGCCGTTCTGCTGGAGCCACCGCTCCGCATCGAGCGCCGCCATCGTCCCGAATCCCGCCGCAGTGACGGCCTGCCGGTACCGGAAGTCATGGACGTCGCCGGCGGCGAAGACCCCGTCGACCGACGTCAGCGTCGAGAGGCCGTCCTGGGGACGCAAGGTGATGTATCCGCGGTCCATGTCGAGTTGTCCCGCGAACACCTGCGTCGCCGGCACGTGTCCGATCGCGAGGAAGAGGCCTTGGATCTTGAGGTCCTTGGCGTGTCCCGTCTTGACGTTCCGAAGGCGGACACCTTCGACGCGCTGATCGCCGAGCACGTCGACGACCTCGGAGTCCCAGGTGACCTTGATGTTCGACGTCTTGAACACCCGGTCCTGCATGATCTTGCTCGCCCGGAATGCGTCGCGGCGGTGCACGATGGTCACCGTCTTGCAGAGCTTCGAGAGGTAGAGGCTCTCCTCCATCGCGGTGTCTCCCCCGCCGACCACGACCACGTCCTGGCCTTTGAAGAAGAATCCGTCACACGTGGCGCACGCCGACACCCCGCGCCCCTTCAACCGCTCCTCGTTCGGGAGGCCGAGGTACTTCGCGTTCGCTCCCGTCGCGACGATGACCGTGCGTGCTTCGTGGGCGGCGCCGTCGCTCGTCCACACCTTGAACGGGCGCGATCGGAAGTCGACTCGAGACACGTCGTCATCGATGAAATCGGCCTTGAACCGCTGCGCTTGTTCCCGCCAGAGCTCCATCAGCTCAGGACCCTGGATCCCCTTCGGGAAGCCGGGATAATTCTCGACGTCCGTCGTGATCATGAGTTGCCCCCCCGCCACCGCGCCGGCGACGACGAGCGTCCTGAGATTCGCGCGCGTCGCGTAGATCGCGGCGGTGAGCCCCGCGGGCCCGGATCCGATGACGATGACGTCGTACGGGGGCATTGCGGTCGTTGAAAGTCCCCGTCCCGCATAAGAGTTGTCTCCGTCGAACGCGCAACCTAAAAGGGAAAGGGCCGTTTCCATCGGTCGTGGCGTCGGCGGATCTCGAACGATTGTACGCCCTGCTCCCGACCTTCGAGCACCAGAAGGGCATTCGCCTATTCGACGACCTCTCCAAGGACCCGGCGAACGCGGCTCCGATCCTCAACGAACTTCTTGCGGTCATCTCGAACCACGACGACCCGCAGCTCCACACCCCCCACGGCGTCCTGACGGTCCACGCCGGCCAGGACCTGCTGCGGCTCACGCGGCCTCCGGGAGGGCTCGGACTTCTGCGGTTCCTCGTCCTGTACAACTTCAGCTTGCAGAAGCGCTCCTTGACGACGACCCAAGCGGAGGCTGAGGCGGGTCGGGTCCCCACCGCCGACCGCGACGACATGGAGCATGCGTATCGCAAAGTCGTCCTCGACGGCTCGGGGCCGAAGGCCGCTCCCCTTCTCGGACGGATCGCGTTGAACCACGGAATCGAAGCGGCGGGTCACGTCGCGATCCGCGTTTCACTCGATGACCTCGGCCGCCTCGGGCACAACCTCGCGACCGCCGTGGCCTACGTCGATGTCGCGAGCACCCTCGGGCTCCCCCGTGGCCTC